>CAZMML010000001.1:0-23933 GCA_964567335.1 uncultured Nannocystis sp.
GACCTTTTCGACCTGTCTTTGGATCGCGCTCGGCTGCCCGGGCGGGGGCGCGTCCGGCCCGACGACCGAAGGGTCTTCGACCTCGACCTCGACGAGCGCGAGCAGCAGCTCCGGGACCCTCACCCCGACCGGCTCGAGCAGCTCGATCGGCGCCCCGAGCGGCCCGCCCTTCACCCTCACGCTCCTCGACGACGCGTGGATCTCCGGCCTCCAGGGCTGGGACTCCCAGCACCAGGACGTCCCCTACGACGTCGGACCCGGGACCTTCAGCAAGGTCACCCTCGTCGTCGACCTCGAGAGCGACTGCTTCCCCTGGGAGAAGTGGCAGACCAACCCACCGCCGCAGGACCAGAACTGGCCCGCGTCCTGCGACGCCTTCGACCGCACCATGGGCTTCATCTCCGACCCAGCCGCCGACGCCGCCTCCCCTCCCGGCTTCGAACTCCTCCGCGCGATCACCCCCTTCGGCGGCCCCCTGCACCTCGAGGCGGACATCACCGACTACGCCAACGCCCACCCCGGCGCTCACACCCTCCGCTCCTACATCAGCTCCTGGCCCGACGGCGCCGGTCAGGTCAGCGGCTCGGCCGGCGGCTGGCACCTCAGCGTCCGCGTCGAGGTCGAGCCCGGCCCCGCCCCGCGCAAGGTCCTCGCCGCCCTCTCCCTCTTCCAGGCCGACCTCGGCGAGACCCCCGCCCCCGCGACCTCCTTCTCGCTCCCCGACGGCGTCGCCAAGGTCGAGCTCGAGTATCGCGTCTCCGGCCACGGCGGCGCCGCCGACAACTCCGGCGACTGCATCGGCCCCGCCGAGGAGTTCTGCCGCCGCGCCCATCACGTCTCCTTCGACGACAAGCTCCTCTCCTCGATCACCCCCTGGCGCACCGACTGCGACGCGCTCTGCACGATCACCGACAACCCGCTCCCCGTGGGGCCGTCCAAGTACTGCGCCGAGAACCCCTGCGGCGCGATCAGCTCCGTCCAGGCGCCGCGCGCGAACTGGTGCCCCGGCTCGATCGTCGAGCCCTTCCGCGGCCCCGTGAAGGGCGTCCTCGGCCCGGGCCCAGACCACACCTTCGCCTTCGCGATCGACGGCGTCGTCCCCGGCAGCCTGTGGACCGTCTCCGCCGTCCTCTTCGCCTACGGGCCATGACCCTCGAGACAGCCAGCGGCACTCACCGCCGTGCCACGATCCACAGCGCCAGCTCGAGCGCGATCGACAGCTCCGCGCCGCCCACCGAGGTCAGCGGCGCGCCCTCCGGATACGCGATCACCGGACGCCGCAGGCCCCCGCGGACCGGCTCGCTCGAGCCCCACAGCTCGAGGCGGAGCCCGGTCCGCAGCGCGACCGGCCCCAATTGCGCCCGCACAGCCGGCGCCACCCGCAGCCCGCCGCCGATCATCGGCGCCCCGCCCTCGCCCGCGCCGCGGGGGACGAGCATCGCCTGGCCGCCGCGGACGTCCCACCACTCGACCCCGAACATCCCTACGATCGGCATCTCGAACGCGCCGCGCCGGAGCCCGAAGCCAGCCCCCGCCGCCCCGCGCACGCGCGTCAGCGTCTCGCGGTCGACCGAGCTCGCCGTCACCTGAAGATCGGCCGCCACCATCACGCCCGAGCGCCACCTCAGGTCGAGCCCCAGCCCGAAGCTCGCCCCGCGGCTCCTGGGGGCGCGTCCTACCCCGAAGGTCCCACCGGCCCGCAGGCTCGGCGCCAGCTCGAGCCTCGGAGGCAGAGGCCGCGGCCGCGGCGCCTCGACGCTCGGACAGGGCGGGACCGCCGGGCACTCCTTCTCCTTGGCCGGCGGCGGCTCGACCGGCGCAGAGAGCTCGGGCGGCACCCGCACGCCTCGCTCGTCGGGCGCGACCGAGTCGTCCTCGATCGCCGCGATGAGCTGCGCCAGCGCCCCCGCCACCGGCCGCACGGGCGAATCGCTCCCAGTCTCGACCCTCCGGTAGTACCCGCGGCCGTCCGACAGGATCAGCGACACGTCGACCTGCGTCGGCGTCGTCCGCCGCAGATCGATGTACGCACGCAGCCCCGCGCGACCGGACAGCTCCGATCCTCGCCGCACCAGCTCGAGCGCCGGCACGCGGACCCGCAGCGCCCGCTCCACCTCCACGAGGTCGATGTCGGACCCGGCCAGCATCGCCGCCTCGATCCCTCGCGCCGGCTCCTGGACGGCCGCAAGCGAGACTACAGCGGCGACGAACGTGGCGACGACCTGCACGGCGAGCCGCTATATAGCTCGCGAGCCGACCCGCCGCGAGCCAGGTCCGCCCCGCGAGCCCTACCCGTCGGTCAGCGCCCGATCCGCCTGGCGACGATGGACCCCGGCCGGGAAGTCCTTGAGGTACGCCGTCCAGCACTCGCGCTGGACCTCGCCCTCGGCGCGTCGACACAGCCCCGCCCGCGCGTCGTCCGCGTAGCGCCCGCGAGGAAACACCGCGAGGTACTCGCGCCACAGCGCAGCCTCTTGATCGCCCCCGTGGCGCAGGCGAGCGAGCGAGAAGAGGTCCCCATAGGCCAGGTCCGCCGCCCGAGCCCCTGGCGCGAGCGCCACGATCTCCCGGTACCGCGCCTCCGCGCCAGCGAGATCCCCCGCCTGCCACATCGTCTCGGCCTCCTCACCGAGCAGGCGCAGGCGCTCCTGGACCCCCTCGCGCTGGCTCGGCCGCTTCGATCCGCTCGAGCGAGAAGCCCGCTTCTTGCCCTCGTCCTCGGGGGACTTCGTCGCCTCGGCCGGCGGAGCGTCGGGCGCCTCGACCTCGCTCGGCACCTCGACCGGCACCTCGACGACCTCCGGCGTCACCAACTCCCGATCGACCGGCGCCGCGCCTCCTCGCTCCCGCACCCCTCGCGGAGGCGTCACGGACTCGACCCCGCGCGGCTCCGGCTGCACCTCCTGCCAGGCAGCCTGGCTCCCCGTCACAACCTCCGCCTCGCCGCGAGAGAGCAGCGGACCGGCCCCGAAGGCCAGCAGCAGCGCCGCCGCCGCCGCCGCGATCCAGGGCCAGCGCTGCCGCCACGCCGCCCGAGGCGACCGCATCGGCGGCGGCCCGACCTCCCGCACCCGCGCCACGTCCGCGTCGATCTCGGCCCGCGCCTCCGCGAGCAAGGCCGCGAACTCCTCGTCGCTGCGCACGACCAGGCGAACGCTCGGCTCCCGCGGCTCGCCCGGCGCGAGCGCGAGGGCCTCCGCGAGCGCCTCCGCGGGGATCCGCTCGGGATCTCGCGCTCGCGCCGCCTCGACCACCGCCGCGAAGTCCGGCACGAGACGCCCCTCGCGGCGCACGTCCGCCTCGAGCTCGTCGTCCGCCTCGTGCAGCAGGTCTTCGAAGGAATCGCGGTTCATGCCCCGCCTTCCTCTCGGGACAGCACGCCCCACTCGACGAGCAGCGCCCGGATCCGCTGGCGCGCCCGCGTCGCCCGCACCGCGAGGTTCCCCGTCGAGATCCCCACCTGCTCCGCCGCTTCCTCGGGCGAGAGGCCCTCCAGGTCGCGTAGCACGAAGGCGACCCGGAGGTGGTCTGGGAGCGTCCCCAGCGCCGCGTAGAGCGCACGAACCCGCTGGCGCTGATGGACCGCGCCGTCCGGCGGCTCGCCGCCGGTCTCGTACGAGCGCACCACCTCGAGCTTCGCGTGCGCCTTGACCGTGCTCCGCTGCGAGCGCCAGTGGTTGCGGACCACGTTGATCGCCACCCCGTGCAACCAGGTCGAGAGCGTCGACCGACCGTCGAAGCTGCCGATCTTCAGGAGCGCCTGCACGAAGGTCTCCTGCGTCAGCTCCTCTCCCAGGTTGGCGTCGCCGGTGAGCGCCCGGACATGCCGGAAGATCCGCTCGTAGTGGTCCTGGTAGAGCCGCGACCACGCCGCCATCTCCCCGGCCTTCGCGCGTCGCACGAGCTCTTCGGTGGTCGGACGCGGCGCGGACGCGACCGCGACCGCGCCGCCGGAGGGGACAGGACGAAGATGACTCATCGGCTCGAGCGTCTGTACCCCGACCTCCCCGGGGATTACTGCCCCGTTCAGGGCGCCCGGACCGCCCGCAGCGCCGCGGCGTGGGTGGCGACTCCGAGCACCGCCGGCGCCCCCCACACGATGTTGCCCCGGAACGCGATAAAGAACATTCCTGCGGTCGGCGTACGGATCCGCTCGGGGACGTCCTCTCGCGCGAGCGGGCTGTCGAACTGTCCGCCGATGACGATCGACCCGAACCCGCCGACACCGACCCCGACGTCCGCGACGAAGCCGATCGGGCCGCGGACGTGCACCAGGTCCCCCGTCGACTTGTCGGCCCCCGCGACCCGGAACGCGAGCCCGCTCGAGAACTCGATCGACGGCGCGAAGCGACCCCGCGACAGCCAGTAGCGCCCTGCAAAGCCGATGTTGCCCCACAGGCTCTTGCCGTCGCTGGCGATGACCCCGCCCTTCGGACCGAGCGAGAGGCGCGTGTACTTGAGCGGACCGCGCGTCTCGACCAGCGTCGGGATGCTGACCCACACGTCGTAGGACACCCGCGCCGTGCTCCAGCCGACGGTGTTTCCCGCCGCGGCCACGTCCGTCTGCCGCATCCGGTACGCGTAGCCAGAGCTCGCCTGCACCTCGACCAAGAAGCCGCAGGTCGGGTCGGCGATCAGGCAGCGCCAGCGCGAGCGTCGGTCCGAGCGCGGCGGGTCGGGCTCGAGGCCGTAGCGCTGCCGCAGCGCCTGCATGTCCGCGTCGGTGTAGTAGGGCGGCTTCTTCGCCGCGATCGGCCCCTCCGCCTGCCCGCTCGCGGCTGGCGCTGCAGGCGTCGCCGCGGGCGTCGTCGCCGCGGTCGGCGTCGCCTTCACGTCCTGAGATGACGTCCCGCGCGGGTCCCACGGCGGCAGCGCCGCGGCGGGCTCCTGCGCGAGGCACGTCCACAGGGCGAGCGCCGCCCAGGTCACAGCGCACCTCCTGCGAGCAGGCCGAGCAGGATCAGCCCGACCGCCGGGGCCGTGGCGATCCCGTGGCCGCGGAACCCGAGGATCACGCGCGCGTCCTTGTACATGAAGTCGCCGCTGACGAAGAACGACCCCCAGCCGCCCCAACCGCCCGCGACCTCGAGGTGAAAGCCGTTGTAGAAGCGCTCGACCGAGGTCAGCACGGTCGAGCGAGCCAGGCCGACCGTGGCGTCGATGTGGAACGCGTTGCGCTTCTGACTCAACCAGAGCTGGTTGATCAGCGCGACGCGGTACGTCTGCGTCGACTCCGTCGCCACCAGCGAGTCCGGGTCCCCGTCGTAGAAGGAGCCGTTGCTCGCCAGCGTCCCCGTCCCGCGCGACCAGCTCGCCACCCCGCCGACCGACCACCAGTGCCAGCGCTTACGGATCAGCGTCAGCGGCCGCAGCGTCAGGCCGCCGCGGAAGTTGTAGTGCGCGTAGGGGAGATCGACCCCGCGGTCACCGGCGATGATGTTGACCCCGACCCCGACGTCGATGCTCGCCAGCAGCGACAGCTTGCACTGCGAGTCCTCGACGAAGCAAAACAGCCCCCTGCCCACGGAGAGCCGCGGCGTCGCGCCCGGCGGGGGCCCGGTCGAGAAGCGCGCCTCCGTCGGCGCCTCCTCCGCGAAGAAGGGCCCGTGCTCCTTCGGCGGACCCATCGGGCCCGGCGCGGCGGTCAAGAAGACGAGCGTGAGGGCGAGCGTCGTCACCGGTGGTAGGCTCAGGATGCAGAACTAGCCGCCGACTTACAACCCGACCCGGCCAGGATGCAGCCGGCGGACCGCCAAAGCCCCCCGGCCGCCCGCTACACCTCTGTTCAGCTCTCGTCGCCCAGGCGATCGGCGCCCCGGGCGATCGCCTTGCTGATCGCGATCCCGAGCAGCTCTTCGGCCTGGCGCTGGGCATCCTCCCAGGCCGGCGCGACGTCGGCGATCAGCTTCATCCCGCGTTCGGTGATCTGGATCTCGTGGGAGCGGGCGTCGTCGATGTCCGCGAGCTTGAGCCAGCCGCTCTTGCACATGCGCTCGACGTTGCGGCTCACCGTCGAGGCGTCCATGTGCATCCGTTGCGACAGATCGTTCGGCGTCAGGCCGCCCGTCTCCATCACCACGACCAGCGTGTTGAGCTGCGCGATGCGCAGCTCAAAGGGCCTCAGCGCGTCGTCGTAGATCTTGCTGATCGCCCGGTTGATGATGCGCAAGCGGTACGCCGTGCACTCGCTCATGATGCGCGCCGCAATGTTACTCACCTGCTTCGTCGCCCGCCGGCCACCCATCGCGGCTTCATTGTATAGGACAGGTCTCGCTGGTCAACCGCGTCAGATCGAGCGTCCAGGCCCGAGTCCGCGCCGAAACGCGCCGTGTCGCGCCGCGTGTACGATGAGACACGTCGCTCGGGGCGGCCTCGCCCTGGCGCCAGCGGCGGCTCCCGAGCCGGTCGAAAACTGGCAACGCCTGCCTCATGCGCGGTATGACGCCTCGACCGCGTGACCGAGACCTCGCCGCCCTTGCCCGCCCGCCGCGCCGAGACGCTCGCGTGGACCTCGTCCACGTACTTCGCCGAGGGGCTCCCCTGGTCGATCCTCCACCAGGTCGCCGCAGAATTTTTCACCGCCGTGGGCCTCCCTGCGCGTGAGGTCGGCTTCACCTCCGCCCTCCACCTCACGAGCTCCGGCAAGTTCGTGTGGAGCCCCATCGTCGACGCGCTCGGCGGCCTGCGTCGGTGGATCTTCGGCACTCAGCTCGGCCTCGCCGCCGCGCTCGCGATCCTCGCGGTCCTCGCCCACAACCTCGCCCTCGCCCCGCAGGACGGCAGCAGCGCGCCGATCTGGATCGCGTTGATCGTGATCGGAGTGCTGAGCGCCACGCACGACATCGCCTGCGACGGCTACTACATGTCCGCGCTCGGCCCCGCCGACCAGGCCCGCTACGCCGGCGCCCGCGTCGCCGCCTTCCGCGCCGCGATGCTCGTCGGCTCCGCGGTCCTCGTCTACCTCGGCGGCAAGGTCCACTGGCTCGCCGGGTTCGGCGTCGGCGCCCTCCTGATGGCCGGACTCGGCGTCGCCCACCGGATCTGGCTCCCCGCCGTCGTCGAGGTCCGCCCCGCGCCCCGCGAGCGCCGCCTCGGACGCTGGGACCACATCGCCGACTCCTACCTCAGCTTCCTCGCCCAGCCGCGCGCCGCGCTCGTCCTCCTCTTCCTCCTCAGCTTCAAGCTCGGCGACGCGCTGATGTTCGGCATGTCGAAGGTGCTCTTCCGCGAGCTCGGCATCTCGACCGCCGAGCGCGGCATCCTCAACGGCTTCGGCACCGTCGCCAGCATCCTCGGCGCGGTCCTCGGCGGCTTCTGGGTCGCGCGCAGTACCCTGCCCCGCGCCCTCCTGCCGATCGCCCTCATCATGGCCGGCACCGAGCCGCTCTACCTCTACCTCGCCGCGCCGAGCGTCCCCGCCGACGCGCTCGCCTGGGCCGGCGCCCCGCACTCGCTCATCCACACGCTCAGCCCGCCGCTCTGGCAGGTCGGGCTGATCCTCATCATCGAGCAGCTCTGCGGCGGCCTCGCCACCGCCGCCCAGATGATCTTCATCATGCGGCGCTGCCACCCCGACCACAAGGCGGCCCACTTCGCCTTCGCCACCGCGATCTACTCGCTCGCGCAGACCGCCTCCGGCACCTACAGCGGCTTCCTCTACGAGTCGCAGGGCCCGATCTTCTACTTCTGCGTCGCCTCCGTCGCCTGCCTCCCCTGCCTGCTCCTCGTCCCCTCCCTCTCACGCCCCTAGCCGGATGTCTCACCAGCCACCATCGCGGGACGCGCCCGCTCCGCCCTCCCTCACAGCACGTCGAACGCAGCCCCGCGCTGGCGCACCCGTGGCGCCAGGCCCGCGGCGGCTGGCGAGGACCCCGGGCTAGCCGATGGCCGAGACCGCAGAAGCGACCTTCGACGCCGCGCGCCGACGCCTCGGCGCCTGGCTCGCCCCGCTCGCCTTCGTCGGCCTGCTCGTCGCCCCGCTCGACCTCCCCGGCCCCGCCCATCGCCTCGCCGCCGTCATGGCCGCGACCGTGATCCTCTGGATCACCGAGGCGATCCCGCTCGCCGCGACCGCCCTCCTCGCGCCCTGCGCAGCGATCGCCCTCGACGTCGCGCCCGCCGCGCCCACCCTCGCGCCCTTCGCCGATCCCCTGATCTTCCTCTTCCTCGGCGGCTTCATGCTCGCGCTCGGCCTCAGCGAGCAGGGCCTCGACCGCCGCGCCGCGCTCTGGCTCCTCTCCCGCCAGTGGGTCCGCGGCTCCCCCGGGCGCGCCCGCGTCGCCGTCGGCCTCGGCGCCTTCGCCGTCTCGATGTGGATCTCCAACACCGCCACCACCGCGATGCTGATCCCCGTCGCGGTCGGGCTCTGCCACGCGATCCGCAGCGCCGCCCCGCCTGACGAGCAGCCCCGCTTCGACCGCTTCGCTGAGGGCCTGCTCCTCACGATGACCTACGCCTGCTCCCTCGGCGGGATCGCCACCCCGATCGGCACCGCCCCCAACGTCATCGCCCTCGGCTTCCTCGAGAGCGAGGTCCAGCTCCGCCTCGACTTCTTCCAGTGGATGAGCTTCGGCGTCCCCACCGGCCTCGCGGTCCTCGGCATCGTCTTCGTCTGGGCCGCGCTCCGCTTCCCCGCCCCCGTCGCCCGCGTCGAGGGCCTGACCGCCGCCGTCCGTCAGCAGCTCGTCGAGCTCGGCCCCCTCACCCCGGGCGAGCGGCGCGCCGCCACCATCTTCCTCCTCGCCATCGTCGGCTGGCTCCTGCCCACGATCCTCAAGGTCAGCCTCGGGGCCGCCCACCCGATCGCCGCCTGGGCCAAGCGCGGCCTCCAGGAGGGCGTCGTCGCCATCGTCGCGGGCATCGCCCTCTGCGTGATCCCCGACGGCCGGCGCAAGGGCGCGCCGATCCTCCCCTGGGAGCGCGCCGTCCAGCTCGACTGGGCCACGCTCTACCTCCTCGGCGGCGGCCTCGCCCTCGGCGGGCTCATGTTCGACACCGGGCTCGCCGCGGCGATCGCGAACGCCTTCCTCGGGGTCGCCGGTCCGCTCGCGACCTCGCCCTTCGGCCTGCTCGCGGCCAGCACCCTCCTCGTCCTCTTCCTCACCGAGATCACCAGCAACGTCTCGACCACCAGCATGATGGTCCCCGTGCTGATCGCCATCGCCACGGCGGGCGGCGTCGACCCTGTCCCGACCACCCTCTGCGTCACCATGGCCGCGAGCTTCGCCTTCATGCTCCCGGTGTCGACCCCGCCGAACGCGATCGCCTACGGCACCGGCATGATCAAGATCCAGTCGATGGTGCGCTTCGGCTTCGCCCTCGACCTCCTGAGCTACTTCGTCCTGCTCGCGTGCGGCGGCGTCCTGCTGCCGCTGCTCGGCCTGGGCACCTGAGCGCCCCCGCGCCCTTCGAGCGGCTAGCATGCTCTCATGCGTAGAGCGCTCCTTCTCGCCGCCTTCGGGCTCGGGTGCAACGACGAACGGCCGGCCGACACCATGACCACCACCGCGTCGACGACCTCGACGACCTCGACGACCGCCTCCACCGGGACATCCTCCACCACCGAACCGACCACCGGCGCCTCCGCGACGGAGGGCTCCAGCGGAACCACCGAAGCCCCGACCTCCTCCAGCAGCTCCGGGACCTCCCAGGGCGGGTGCGGCGCCTGTCTCGAGCCCAACCAGGCCTGCGTCGACGGCGAGTGCGTCACCAGCTGCCAGGGACAGGAGCCCGACCCTTGCGGGCCCTCGCAGGTGTGCGACGTCATCAGCGGCACCTGCAAGGACGCAGGCGCCCCGTGCACCCTCGCCGGCGCGGCCGCGGCGTGCGGCACGAAGACCTGCGGGCCCGGCAGCGTGTGCGACGGCGTGGGCACATGCCTCGCGATCGCCCCCTGCGCCGACGTCGCCTGCACCGGCGAGGGCGCGTGCTGGGGGACGCTCTGTAGCTGCGAACGTGGCGTCACCTGCCAGGACGCACCGCTCGACCAGCTCAACGGCCCCTTCTCGCAGGACATCACCGGCATCGACTTCGACGACGACTGCATCGCCTGGAGCGTCACGATCAGCGGCGGGCAGGAGTTCCTGCGCCGCCTCGCCCCCGCCGGGGACCTCCAGACCTGGGGCGGCGTCGGCGACTACGACCAGGGCGAGGTGCGCGTGCTCCGTCACCTGACGATCCCCCAGCTCCACACGACCCCCCCGATCGCCGCCGGTCCGGCGGGCGAGGACCCGGTCGAGGGCTTCGGCGAGGTCGCCCTCACCTACGTCTGCTGCCCCACCTGCGGCGACTGCGTCAACAACCCCAGCGCCCGCGGCGTCGCTCGCCTCGACGAGACCGACCCCAACATGCCCCTGCCGATCGTCATCTTCGCCGAGCCGACCCAGGGGACCGGCCCCTTCGGCAATGTCGCCGTGGACAGCGGGCCCCAGGGCCTCACCTGGGGCGAGGACCGCGTCCTCTACGTCGGCAACGCCACCGCCAACGGCGACTACAACACCGCCGACCTCGAGAAGGGCACCGTCGAGGTCGTCTACCAGTTCGACGCGCGCGTCACCGCCAGCGCCCCGATCAGCCCGGTCCACGTCCTCGTCGCGCTGATCGGCGGCGGGCTCTACCGCTTCAACACCCAGACCAAGCAGGCCGACTTCGTCGTCGACCTGATGAGCGACGTCACCAGCCTCTCGCAGGATCGCTTCTCGGGGCTCGTGTACGCCGGCCTCGCCGACCTCCGCGTCGTGGAGATCCAGCCCTTCACCGGCGACGTCGCCGACTTCGCCATGATGCCGGCCAAGGGCCGCGTCGCCGTCAGCCCCAGCGGCAAGCTGTGGTTCGCGCCGATCAAGTACCTGAACCAGGCGCCGCTCAGCGCCTGGGATCTCCCGGCTTCGCTCTGAGCCACCGGGCCCGCCCGCCGGCTCCCTCCTTGCGCTAACCAACCCTGCTCAGCAGGGTCGGTCGGCCACGGAGCTAGTGCCGCCGCCGCTACATATCGATCCGCACGCACGCGGGCCCGAAGAGCCTCGAGCGGGCGTGGCGGCGGCGGCGAACCAGGGTCCCTCGCGACGCGGGACCTGCCATGCCACGTGCTCGACGCTGGTGTCGGAGCTAGAGTCGGGAGATCAGGAGCTCGCGCTCGAAGATCATCGTCTTCGGCAGGTGCTCCGAGAGCTCGAGGAAGAGCTCCTCGTGCGAAAGGGTCTGCTTCTTCACCCGATCGCGCGAGTATCCCATGAGCTCGTCGAACTGCGACTCGGTGAAATGCAGCCCGCGCCAGTCGATGTCGCGGTAGCGCGGGATCCACCCGAGCGGCGACTCGACCCCGATCGTCTGGCCCCGCGAGCGCTCGATCACCCACCGGAGGACGCGCATGTTCTGGCTGTACCCGGGCCACATGAACTTCCCGTCCTTCTTGCGGAACCAGTTGACGTGGAAGATCCGCGGCGGCTCCTTGACCCGCTGGGACATCGAGAGCCAGTGCCGGAAGTAGTCGCCCATGTTGTAGCCGCAGAAGGGCAGCATCGCCATCGGGTCGCGCCGCATCACCCCGACCTGGCCCTCGGCCGCGGCCGTCTGCTCCGAGCCCATGGTCGCGCCGATGTACACCCCGTGCGACCAGTTGAAGGCCTGGTACACCAGCGGCACGTCGCTCATGCGGCGGCCGCCGAAGATGATCGCCCGGATCGGCACCCCCGCGGGGTTCTCCCAGTCCGCGTCCATCACCGGGCAGTTGCGGGCCGGCGACGTGAAGCGCGCGTTCGGGTGGGCCGCGTTGCGCCCGCATCCAGGCGTCCAGTCTTTGCCTGTCCAATCGATCAGGTGCGCCGGCGCCTCGTGCGTCATCCCCTCCCACCACACGTCGCCGTCGTCGGTCAGCGCGACGTTGGTGAAGATGCTGTCGCGCGAGCACGCGAACATCGCGTTCGGGTTGGTCTCGAACGACGTCCCCGGCGCGACCCCGAAGAAGCCGGCCTCCGGGTTGATCGCGCGGAGGTTGCCCTCCGCGTCCGGTTTCAGCCACGCGATGTCGTCGCCGACGCAGGTCACCTTCCAGCCCGCCATCTCCTTCGGCGGGATCAGCATGGCGAAGTTCGTCTTGCCGCACGCGCTCGGGAACGCGGCGGTCACGTAGGTCTTGGCGCCGTCCGGGCTCTCGACCCCGAGGATCAGCATGTGCTCGGCGAGCCACCCCTCGTCGCGGGCCATCGCCGACGCGATCCGGAGCGCGAAGCACTTCTTGCCCAGCAGCGCGTTGCCGCCGTACCCGCTGCCGAACGAGAGGATCGCGCGCTCCTCCGGGAAGTGGGTGATGAACGTGTTCTCGGGGTCGCAGGGCCAGGCCGGGCCCTTCTCGCCGTGCCCGAGCGGCCGGCCCACCGAGTGGACCGCCTTCACGAAGCGCCCCTCCTCGCCGAGCGCGTTCAGCACCGCCGCGCCCATGCGCGTCATGATCTTCATGTTCGCGACCACGTAGGGCGAGTCGGTGAGCTGCACCCCGATCTGCGCGATCGGCGAGCCGAGCGGCCCCATGCAGAAGGGGATCACGTACATCGTCCGCCCGCGCATGCAGCCGTCATAGAGCCCGTTCAGGCGCCGCCGCATCGCGGTCGGCTCCTCCCAGTTGTTGGTCGGGCCAGCGCCCTCGCGGGACACGCTGCAGATGAACGTCCGGCTCTCCACGCGAGCGACATCGCGCGGGTCCGAACGGACGAGGATACAATTCGGGCGCTTCTCGGGGTTGAGTCGGATCGCCACGCCGCTGGTGACCAGCAGCTCCAGCATCCGGTCGTACTCCGCCTGCGAGCCGTCGCACCACTCGATCCGATCCGGCTGACAGCGAGCCGCCCACTCGTCGACAAAGCGCTGCAGTTCCTGGTGTCTCGTCTTCGCTTCGATCATCGGAGCCCCTCGTGACCCGTCGGTTATGCGCCGCTCGCCGCTCGCCGGGGAGCCTCGCGCGGGTAAGATAACTCAAGACCGCCTCTTCGGCCCCCTGTGGCCTCCCGGGCCCGCTCCAGGCCCGAGCGGTCCGCGCACCGGCCTGCACGGACGGGGTCCGTGAGCTACGACATCTCTCCCCACGGCGGTCAGCTCCGCGCCACCCGTCGGGCTCCGAGGTCCTTGCCTATGCAACAGCCTCCAACCTTCACCGCCCCGCCGAACGCGGGGGCCTCCAGCGCCTCCTGTCAAGCCCAAAAGGGCGCATGGCCGCGGCCTCGGGCCCCCTCTCTGCGCGGCTTTGACCGGCCCCGCGGGGCCGATTGACAAGCGAGAGCCGCTCGGTCGAATTGGAGGCCGTGCCATCCGCCAGCCCCTTCCTCGTACGGTGCCGCCGCGCCCTCCGCCAGCTCGTCGCCCCGCAGCGACTTGCCCGCGCCTTCACCCTCGGAGCCGCGCTCATGGTGCCGCTGGTCGCGTGCACCTCGCTCACGCTCACGCGCCTCAACTCGGCCCAGCGCAAGCCCAACAACGTGTGGGTGTTCTTCACGGTGGAGCAGGGCGACGAGCCGGTCGCGGGGCTCCAGGCTGAGGACTTCCAGATCTACGAAGACGGCGACCTGGTCTCTGTCTACGAGAGCAAGCAGGTGATCCAGAACCCCGAGGTCGCCGCCGTCATGTACACGATGCTGCTCCTCGACGTGAGCGGCTCGATCTCCGAGTCGGGCTCCGCCGACGCCCTCGTCGACGCCGCGCAGCTCTTCACCGACCGCGTCGGCAAGACCCAGAAGGTCGGCGTGTACGCCTTCGACGGCGAGAAGGAGATCAAGTCGGTGGTGCCCTTCACTGAGTCCGAGGGCGCCGTTGACGGCGGCCTCGACGGCCTCCGCACCTACAAGCCCAAGGACCCCTCGACCAACCTCCACGGCGCCGTCATGGAGGGGCTCAAGGAGCTCAAGAAGTCGCTCGACAAGGAGAAGAAGCCGCTCAAGTTCGGCACCCTCGTCGTCTTCACCGACGGCACCGACCGCGCCGCCCGCTTCAGCCGCGAGGACATGAAGTCCGAGATGATGAAGGAGCAGTACTCGGAGTATGAGATCTACGCGATCGGCGTCGGCGCCGAGATCAAGAAGGCCGGCCTCGGCGACATCGGACGCGACGGCACCGAGCTCGCGACCGAGCAGGCGCAGGTCAAGTCGGCCTTCGAGAAGGTCGCCGACCGGATCGAGCGTCACACCAAGCGCTTCTACCTCCTGTCGTACTGCACCCCCGCGCGTAAGGGCACCCACACCGTGCGGATCGTCGCCAACAGCAAGGACCCCAAGGGCTCCGGCGACCTCGAGTGGGACTTCAACGCCGACGGCTTCGGCCCGCCCCCGGACTGCGACCCGAACACCCCGCCCGTCTTCCCCCTCAAGACCGGCGAGATGGTCGACACCGGCAAGATCTCCGGCGGCAGCGGCGGCGGCGGCGCCAAGGTCAAGGTCAAGGCCAGCGCCTCCGCCTCGGTCGGCGAGTAGCGCTCACCGGCCGAGCCGCCGCGCGAGCTGGTCCTCGTAGAGCGAGGCCGGCTCGAGCGCGCCCTCCATGCCGGGGCCCTCGACCCAGTCCTCCGGCTCCGTGCCCGCGGCGTCGGGCCCGACCACCTCCGTCTCGACCGTGAGCGTCGGCGCCGGCCCGATCACGTAGCCGTGCCCGAACTGCCGCGAGCGCACCACCCCCGCGCCGCTCGCGTTCCACACCACCGACTGCG
The DNA here is from genome assembly GCA_964567335.1 of uncultured Nannocystis sp. Lineage (GTDB taxonomy): Bacteria > Myxococcota_A > Polyangia > Nannocystales > Nannocystaceae > Nannocystis. The sequence continues at coordinate 14,690 of CAZMML010000001.1, forward strand.
TCGCGCTGTGCCCCGCGCCGCTGCTGTACGCGCCGCGGTTCACCGCGCCCCAGCCGTCGTCGAGCTGGCTCTGGTCGATCAGGTTGGCCGTCGCCAGCGAGTGGTGGAACTCCGACAGCCCGAGGCTCCCGCCCTCCCCGAGCTTCGAGTAGACCGCCTTCCCCTCCGCGCTGCGCACCCGCAGCCACACGATCCCCGTCGCGCCGAAGCCCCAGTTCTGGATGAAGTTGTGGCGACCGGCCCGCCCGACGCAGTCGCGCAGCAGCACCTCGCTGCTCTGGCTCACCTCGAAGAGGTACCCGTTGCCGCCGTCCCCGCGGTTCGCCGCCAGCGCCAGCTCGGTCGCCTCGATGGTCACCCGCTTGCTGCGCTGGACCGTGATCCCGCCCGACTGGAGGTGCTTCATCGCCCCCAGGCCCTCGGCCGGCGCGCCCGGCGAGGTGAACGAGCGGACGCCGCGGATCCACGCGTCCTTCACCCCGATCATGGCGATCGCGTACACCTGGTCCTGAGACCAGGCCTCGTCCCAGCCGACCGCGTTGGCGACGCCGAGGTCCTCGACCGCGACCTCCCGCAGCAGCCCGCTCGTCGGGCGCACGCTCGCCTTGTCGCGCACGAGCGCGGGGTAACGGAGCGGGACGTCCAGCTCGATCAGCCCCGCCGCGACGTCGACGGCGCGGACCGTGCGCCAGAAGAACGCCTGCCACTCGCCGTTGAAGGCCATCCAGGTCCCGTCCATCCCGTGTTCGGCGACGAACTCCGGCGAGATCTCCCAACCGATCGCGACGTCGTCGCCCACCGTGAACGCGCCCGCGTCCGCCACCTCCACCGCGCTCGTCCGCGCCGGCGCGTCCGCCACCAGCGCCGCCTCGGCGCCGAGCCCGGGCGCCGCGCCGAAGGTAAGATGTGCCTGATAGGACATGTCCGAAGAGCGCGTGAACCAGAGGCGGCTCAGCTCCGCCCCGGCGCCGCGCAGCACGATCCGCGACGCCGTCACGGCGAGCTGACCGTCGACGCGGTAGAGCCCCGGCGGGAAGATCACGATCGCCCCGCCCGCCTGCGCGGCCGCGTCGAGCGCCGCCTGGATCGCCGGCCCCGCGTCCGCGTCGCCGCTGGGATCGGCGCCGTGGTCCGCGACCACGTCGATGCTCGCGTCGGGCAGCTCCTGACCCAGCGGCGCCTCGCCGTTGCGGTACCCCGCGTAGGAGAAGTCGTGCAGGAAGCGGCCCTCCGGATCGGTGAGGTCGGGCCCCCAGTCCTCCGGGTAGAGCGCGCTGCGCCAGATCGACGGGGGCGCCCCCGTCGTCGCCTCCGTGGTCGCCCCCGTCGTCGTCCCTGTCGTCGACTCGGCCTCGGTCGTCGTGACCTCGGTCGTCGCCGCTGACGTCGCGCTCGCCCCCGTCCCTCCGGTCGAGCCCAGGCTCGCGTCGCTCGTCCCGGTCGCGCTCGTGGCGCCCGCCTCTCCCCCTGTGCAGCCGGCGAGCAGGACCGTGAGACCGACGACGCGTCGCATGCCCTAACTTACCGCGCGGTCCAGGAGCCCGAACACCCGCCCGACCGCGCGCCAGTCGTGGACCGGGACCACCGCGGCCGGGACCACCGTGCCCGGACGCTGGGGCCCGAAGAGGTAGCGGTGTTCGACCACGCCCTCCAGGTGCCCGAGCACGTCCGTGCGGTCGTCGATGAAGTGGGTGAGCCGGTTCTGGCGGCAGTGGATCGCCTTGTCCCGGCGCTCGAGGCAGAAGCGGAGGTTGGTCTGGGGCACCCCGGAGCGGCCCCAGAAGTCGTGGTGTCGCAGCCACTGCCGGGTCCTCGCCTGCACCTTCGGGCCGCACTTGGACACGAGCCACACCCGCCTGCCGAAGAGCTCGCTCAGCCGCGCGATCGTCTCGATCGCCCCCGGCACCTCCGGCGTGTCCATCGCGTCCACGTCGCTGCCGGAGAAGAAAGAGGTGTCCCCCCGGCGCGCGTCGCCGCCGATGATCACCCGTCCGATATCGATCCCGAGCCGTAGCTCGGTCTTGTTTGGTGTCTTCATGCCCTTCAGGCTAGTCAGCCCACCCATCCAAGAGAACGATTTGTTTTGGATGATCTATCCATGATTTGGATTCCTGCGGACCGCCCCAGGCCGATCGTCGCCCTCGCGCGTCCCACTCGTGTATCGTGAGCTCCCCCGCTTCGGTCTTGAGCCCCCCCGTCATCGAAATCGTCGCGCGTTTCCGCGGCGTCGTCGTCGATGTTCGTCACGTCCGGTGGACCGAACCTCCGACGCTCAGCCCGCGCGCGCTCGTCAGCGCTGGCGTCATCCTCTGCGCCCTGGGCCTCGCCCTCGCCCTGCGAGGCGGCGCCTGGGGCCTGCCCTTGCTCGCGCTCGGGCTCCCGCTGGTCGCGCTCGCCCACGTGCGTACAAGCGACCACCCCGGGACCCGCTACGTGATCGGCGAAGGTCCCGACGTCGACCTCACCGTCGCCCTCCCCGCCGGCGCCTCCCGCGACGCCTTCGCGCTGATCGTCGCGCTCCAGAACGGAGCCGTCCTCGGCCTGCCACCGGGCGCTCGCGGCGTCGTCGCGGGCGAGCCGCCGCTCGACATCGAGGCCGCGCTCGCTCAGGGCCGCCGCTCGATCGCCCTGCCGAGCGCGGGCAAGACCCTCATCGAGCTCGGCGAGCTCACCCTCGAGATCGCGACCGTCGACGCGGCTGTGCTCGAGCCCGCCCGACTCGCGATCGACCACCTGAGCCTCGCCAGCCACGTCTCGGCCGCGGTCGTGCTCGGGGGCCTCCTGTGGGCGCTCGAGCCCCACGAGCAGGCCGAGATCAAGGCCGTCGACGGTGAGCGCTTCGAGCGGGTCGCCCGCTACCTCGCCGCGATCGAGCAGCCGCAGAAGCCGCCTCCGCCCCCGGCGCCTCCGCAGGCCCCGAAGCGGCAGCGCGTCGTGGTCGAGGTCCCGCGCGAGCCCGAGGTCACGATCCAGGTCTCGCCCGACGCCACGCCCGAGGAGCTCGAGCGCGCCGAGGCCGCCATCCGCGAGCAGATCGACCACCAGCGGCGGGGCTTCGTCGGCCGTCGCGACGGCAAGGGCAGCGACTACGCCTACGACCGGGTCGCGGGGATCCTCGGGGACGAGCGTGTGGTCGAGGCGATCGACGACTTCACCGTCGTCGCGCGCGAGGGCATGCGCGCCTACACCGTCACCAAGGAGGACAACGTCTGGTGGGACCAGATGACCCAGGGGCCGCCCAACATGGCCAAGCACTTCGGCGGCCTCGAGCTCGCCAAGACCGAGCGCGGCGGCGGCGAGCACGCCGACACCGCGCCGCCGAAGACAAAGCCGAAGAAGGTCGAGGTCCCCGCCCTCGAGGAGCCGCCCCCCAAGAAGCTCTCGCCCGAGCAAGAGATGCGCCTGCGCCGCTTCACCAACGTCACCTTCGACCCGCCCAACCTCGAGGCCGACTCGGGCCTCGAGAAGATCGCCTTTTACCGCTACGCCCGCGACCACGTCGAGGGCGTCCGCGCCTGCTACGACGACGCCCTCGACCGCGACCCCTCGCTCGCGGGCTCCATGAAGGTCCTCATCCGCTTCGACGACGCCGGCGCCGTGACCCAGGCGTCGACGTCCTTCACCACCCTGACCATCGGCGCGATCGAGGCCTGCGTCCTCAAGGCCATCCGGCGCTGGCACCCCGAGCCGCCCGAGCCGAAGCCGTCGAAGGCCGTCATCCAGATCAACTTCTCCTCGTACCAGCGCTGATCAGGAGCGCTGCCCGAGGCGAAAGATCGGCCCGCCCGGGCCGCGGAAGTAGTGGTGGCTGCGCTCCGTGTGATCGAGCGGCGTCAGGCCCCGCTCCGCGAGGAGCTGCATGGTCCCCGCCATGTCCTCGACCTCGAGCTCGATCCACGTCCCGATCGCCTGCTGCTCCGGCGACAGCGGCGCCTCGCGGATCACGACCCCGATGCTGCCCCCGTCGGCGAATCGGTACACGTCCATGTTCGCCAGCGTCGCCTGCGGCGCGAGCCCGAACACCCGCTCACAGAGGTCACGCCACGCCTCGCGGGCGTCGGCGGGCACGTGGATCAGCGCGTTCTTCCCGAGGATCGTCATGTCTCATGGTACCCCGCCGCCGCGAGCCTCGAGACCTCTCCTCGGCGGCGGACGCGGCGCGCTACGCCCCCTCGCCGCGGTGCGGCAGCCAGGAGGGCCGGACCTGCGCCCACATCACCTGCGCCACCAGCCCGAGCTTGTCGCTCGCCAACCGCGCGGCGCCGGTGACCTGGCGCAGGCGATCCCGCGCCGGCAACGCCTTCGCGTGGCGCGGCGAGAGGCTGGTCTCGAGCGCGTGCCGGGCCGTCTTCAGGTACTCCGTGAGGAACACGCTCGGGCGGCTCTCCGCGCACGAGAGCAGCGCCATCGAACGCGCCCGCGAGATCGGGCTCGCCTCCCAGTAGTCGAAGAGCGCCCGCTGGAGCGCCCGCGCCCCCTCGTTGCCGCCGCGGAACACCTCGTAGATCGCCCCCGCGAGCGCCTGGCGCGTCGGCACGTAGCGGTCGTGCTCCGCGCGGTAGCGCGACGCCGCCGCGTCGTCGAGCCACGCCTCGTGCAGGCGCGCCCGCCAGCGCCGCTGCGCCTGCGCCCCCAGCACCTCGGCGTCGCGCAGGCCCATCGTCATCCCGCTCGCGGTGATCGGGTGCGAGCAGCCGCCCGCGTCGCCGACCAGCACGAGCCCCGGGATGAACGCCCGCGGCGCCGGGAGCTCGACCGTCGGCGCCATCTCGAAGGGCCCTCGGTGACGCAAGATCGCCGCCGCGATCTGCTCCCCGAGCGCCCCCGGCAGGTAGGGCACGAAGGTCTCGAGCAGGAACTCTCCGAGCCGCGCCCCCTTCGCCGGCAGCTGCACCGGCAGGTCGAAGGTGACGCGGAAGTTCAGGTGGCCGTCGCCCGTCTGTCCGATCGGATACACGAGCATCGGGCCCCACGCCCCGAGGAAGATGTTGCCCCACGTCGGCGCCGGCACCGCCGCGTCCTCGATCTCGAGGCCCGCCGTGAAGCCGATCGTCCGCCGGTCCTCCGGCAGCCCCGCCAGCCGCCGCGTCTGGCTCGCCTTCCCGTCCGCGGCCACGACCAGGTCCCCCAGGACCCTCGCCTCGCGCTCACCCGGCCCCGAGAGCAGCGCCCCGAGCACGCGCCCGTCGGCGCCGCGGATCAGGTCCTTCACCGCCCACCCCTCGAAGAGCTCGACCTGCGGGCGCCTGCGGATCACCTGCCGCATCACCCGCACCAGCGTCTTGTGGTGCACCGCGAGCCCCTGCGGCCGCTGCCCCGGCACGTCGACGTAAGGCAGCTCCACGTAGCGACCGTCCGCCCGCTCGCGCACCGTGAACCCGTCGACGTCGACCGCACCCGCCTCTTTCAGCGGCCCGTAGAAGCCCAGGTCTTCGAGCACCTGCGCCCCCCTCGGGTGGATGAACTCGCCGGCGAAGCGCGGCGCCACGTCCCTGTGCCGGTCGATGATCAAGATCCGCCGCCGCCGCTCGCGGTCCGCCGCGGCGAGCGCCTGCGCCACCGCGCAACCAGCCATCCCGGCGCCGATGATCACGACGTCGTAGCGCGCCGACGGCCCTCCCCCACCCTCAATCTCTGTCTCTTTCGCCATGTTCATCCCAACCCGGTCTCATGACGAGAACGAACCACCGAGCGCGCTAAACTGCGAAAGCGTCAGCGCCGCCTCGCAGACCCCCGCGGATGGGTCGAGGCAGACCGGGCTCAGGCCGAAGCCCTCGCTCCACGCGCCTGCGACCGCCTCTGCCCCGCCCTCGACCGCCTGGACGAGCTCTCGCGCCGCCCGCTGGGTCTGCACGCACACCCCGCCCTCGAGCGCCATCATCCCCTGCGCCGCGAGGGCCGTCGCCACCGGCGAGCCGAAGCCGCCGTCCTCGCGCTGGCGGCCCCGGAGCTGGCGCTCGACGGTCTGGCGCAGCGGGTGGGTCGGCGGGCACAGGGCCGCCGCGCACATGGCGATCTCCGCCAGGGTCGCCACGTCGAAGGCGCTGAAGTCCACCGTGACGCGGTCCCAGAGGAACGCGATCCCCCGCGCGATCCGGTCGTCGTCGGCCTGGAACCCGAGCCGCGCGAGCTGGCGCAGCGCCGCCGCTGAGAGCCGCACCCGCGCCGGACGGTGCGGATCGCCGGCCGTCAGCAGCTCCACGTCGCGGATCGGGAAGCGCGTCATGAACACCTCCGACTCCCCGCGCTCGAAGCGGCTGAAGCCGCCGTCGGGCTCCTGCATCGCCAGCAGCACCTCGACCGCCCGCCGCGAGGCCGCCCGGATCCGCGGCTGGAGCGGCGACCCCTTGGGCACCGCGGCGAACGCGTCGAGCACCGCGCAGGTCGACAGCGCGTCGACGTGGCGGTCCGCCCCGGGTTCGCAGGGCCACCCCCCGGCCGGCGCGTTCACGCGGAGCTGCCACTCGCCCGGCTCCGTGATCTCCTGCTCCAAGAGCCAGGTGATCCCCTCCTCCGCGCCCGCCTCGCCGGTCAGCGCGGCGGCCCGAACGAGCCGCGCTGCCGCGACGAGCGGCAGACAGACGAGCCCCTGTGCGAGATAGCTCGACCCCTCGCCGGGCGCCCCCGCCACGCGCGTGCGCCCGCGCGCGCGGCGCAGGTAGGCGAGCCCGCGACGGATCCTCGGGTCGTCGTAGGTCGCGCCGAGCACCCGCAGCGCGAGCAGGCTCAGCAGCGTCGGCCGCGCCGAGAACCACCCGCCATGTCGCTGCTGCGCCTCGACCAACCAGCGCTGCACCCGCGCCAGCGCGACCCCCAGGATCGGCCCACGGGGCAGCTTCCGGATCACCTTGACCGCCTGGTCGAAGTTCTGCAGCAGATCCCCCGCCAGGCCGGGTTGCGTCAGCCGCGGGAGGATCGGCTCCCCGTCGGGTCGCGTCAGGAGCAGGGCCTTGGCGTTGCTCACGTGGATCCGCGCGGGCGCCCGGGACAGCAAGAGGTACGGGGTCATCACCCCGCGCCCCCACGGCGCCACCCGGCTCGGCGACAACAACATCGAGGGCGGCAGCAACCACAGCTCCGCCGGCAAGGTCGGGACCCAGCTCCACGGGATGTGCCCCGCCATCGCCAGCCACATCCGCACCGACGCGTTCGCCCGCTGCGCCCCGCCGAGCTCGTGTACGACCCGACGGGCGCGAACGAGGTGCTCTGCGCCCGGGTCCTCGCCCGCCTCGACGAGGGCCCACCACCCGAAGACCGTCAGGGAGAGGTCGGCAGGGCCCCCGTCCGGCGAGTGCCACGCCCCGGACGGCTGCTGCTGGGCGCGGACCCAGCGCGCGAGCCCTCCGGCCTCCTCCGGGGTCAGGTCGTGGAAGAGCCGGTCCGCGAGCAGGACCTCGCAGGCCAGGCTGATGTCCGGCACCCCGAGCGACCAGGACGGCCCTTGCGCCCTGCCCCGGGCCCGGTCGAGCCACGACGTGACCCCCGCGCTGGCGCGCGCGAGCGCGGCCTGCAGCCGTTCTGGGGCGAGAGGACCGCCTACTCTGGTCACAGAGGACACCACAAGCCGCGCGCGACGCTATCACGCGCTCCGGGCGGCCCTGGTGACGTGCATCACACCTGCGCCCCTCCTCGGCGCGGTCCTCAACACCCTTGCGGTCGCCGGCCTCAGTTTGTCACACTCCGCTCGATGTCTCGCGCACGCCTCGCTGGTCTCACCCTCTGCTCCGCAAGCCTGCTGCTCCTCAACTCTTGCGAGCCGGACGAGCCGGAGGAGTTCGGCTTCACCTGCGTCGACCTCGTCCAGGCCGAGAGCGAGGAGGTCGACCCCTTCCCCGGCACCACCGAGATCCGGCTCACGCTCCGCTACGATCAGTGCCTCATCGACTACTACACGGCGAAGCACACCGAGCAGCGCCTCGACGGCACCGAGGGCCCGGAGACCTTCGAGCGCTGGCGCGAGCGCCTCTGCAGCGAGCCCGTCGCCGACCCCCTGGTCGCCTGCGAGATCACCGACCTGAGCGCCTTCCAGCAGACCCTGCAGGAGAGCGGCACCACGATGGTCTACCAGATGACCATCTCCTACAAGATCAAGGACTCGAGCCAGATCCGCAACCGCACCCTGCTCTGGGGCCCCGGGCCGCTCGAGGCCTACGCCGAGTGCCAGTCGGGTCAGCGCCCCTACGTCAAGCTCGCGCTGCCCTCCGACGTCATCGGCATCGACAAGGACGGCAAGACCATCTGGTCGGCCGAGTCCTGGGCGAACCCCCTCGGCGTCATGCAGCTCACCTCCGGCGGCTGCATCGAGGCGGAGATCAAGGGCACCCCCTAGTCCATGCGCCGCGCGGCCCTCGCGAGCGTCGCGCTCGCCTGCGGCACGCCCGCGACCGTCGACACCCCGACGCTCCCGCCGAGCGTCAGCCCGGCAGCCCCTGCCTGTGAGGCCGCGCCCCCGAACGCGATCGCGTCCCTCGCCGCTCCGACCTGCCCCTGGCTGCTCGTGCGGGAGCAGGACGGGCTCGTGCTGCGCCCGCCCTCCGGCCCTCCGCTCCGCGTCGAGCCGCCGCCACGATGTAGCCCCTGCCGCTTCTCGGGCTCGGTGACGACCGCCGGCCCTCTCGTCCTCGCCACCCGCCCTTCCCCGGCCAGCGAGCTCGCGGACGACGCCTGGCTCGGCGCCTCCGACGGCACGACGCTGCTCTTCACCCCCCTCTGGCTCGATCGACCTGCCCTCGGAGACAGCACACCCCTCGGCCCGCCTTACGCCCTCGCGCCCTACCTGTGCGGCGACGCCCTCGTCCTCTGGCCCGAGGCGCGCCTCCCCGGCGCCCGCGCCGAGGACCCTTCCCCCGCGCTCCTGCGCGCGCGCGGCGCCTACCGCGCTCGCGACGGCGAGCTCGCGCGCCTCGACGAGCCTGCTCCGACAGACATGTCTGCTTGTACACGGGCGCCGATCGAGGCGCCCTAGCGGCCCCGCGGCCTCGCGCGCCCTCAGCCAGGCGCGACGCCGCCAATTGCGTGCGTCCGGACGATCGCCGACCATCCCCTGATGCTGCTTCGCTTCGCGCCCCCACGCCTGCTCGTCCTCTCGCTCGCCCTCGCGGGGTGTCCAGGGGAGACCAACACGTCCACCACCGACGAGCTCACTACCAGCGGGAGCACGACGACCGACGGCAGCTCCTCCGCTGGCAGCAGCTCCTCCGCCGACGCGTCCTCCAGCTCGACCGGCACGCCGACCACCACGGAG
>CAZMML010000002.1:0-8445 GCA_964567335.1 uncultured Nannocystis sp.
TTCGGGCCCCGCGTGCTCGCGGATCGATATGTAGCGGCGGCGGCACTAGTGCCCGGCGCTGTGGACGACGCCGCGGCCGCTGAGCTGCTGGGCGCGGTCGATCAGGCGCCCGAGCTCCTTGATCTCGCCCTCCGGGTCGCGGATGTCGACCTGGTCGACCCACTTCTTGATCTGCGGGAAGGTGACGCCAGGCAGGGCGCTCGGGTCGCGGAGCTTGAGGCCGAAGGCGGCGACGGCGGCGGCGAGGCGGGTCTGCGGGGAGGCGTCGTCCCAGCCGGCCTTGCGGTCGGCGAGCGGACGCTCGAACTTGGTGCTGGCGCCGCCCTCGGGCTGCTTGTAGCGGATCTTGACGGTGAGCAGCTCGGAGTCGTCGGTGGCGAGCTGGTACTTGAGCTTGTCGAGGACCGCGCCGGGGACGGGCTTGCCGGTCGGGATGACCTCGTAGAGCGCGGTGACGCTGTCGCCTGCGCCGAGCTCGCCGGCGTCCTTCGCGTCGTCGTTGAACTCCTGGGCGGTGAGGGCGCGGTTCTCGTAGCCGACGAGGCGGTAGCCCGCGATCTTCCCGGGGTTGAACTCGAGCTGGACCTTGACGTCCTTGGCGACGGTGACGAGCGTGCCGCTGACCTCGGTGACGAGGACCTTCTTGGCCTCCTTCTCGGAGTCGAGGTAGGCGTAGTTGCCGTCGCCGTGGTCGGCGACCTGCTCCATCATGGCGTCGTTGAGGTTGCCGCGGCCGACGCCGACGACGCTGAGGTGGACGCCAGTGTCGCGCTCCCGCTCGATGAGGGCGATCATCTCGTCGCGCCCGGTGAGGCCGACGTTGAAGTCGCCGTCGGTGGCGAGGAGGACGCGGTTGATGCCGCCCTTGAGGAAGCTCTTGTGGGCCTCCTGGTAGGCGAGCACGATCCCGGCGGAGCCGTGGGTGCCGCCGCCTGAGCTGAGGTCGTGGATCGCCCGCTTGATCGCGATCTTCTGGTCACCCGGGGTCGACTGCAGCACGACGCGGGTGTCGCCCGCGTAGGTGACGAGGGAGATCCGGTCCTCGGGGCGCAGGTCGTCGACGAGCATCGTCAACGCCTTCTGGACCAGCGGCAGCTTGTCCTCGCTGGACATCGAGCCGGAGGTGTCGACCAGGAACACGAGGTTGCGCCGCGGCGCCTTGTCGTGCTTGATCCGCTTCGCCTGCAGGCCGACCCGCACGAGCCGGTGGTCCTGCGCCCACGGGCAGGGCGCGATCTCGGCGTCGACGTCGAGCGGGTGCTCGCCGGAGATGTCCTCGTAGTCATAGCCGAAGTAGTTGACCATCTCCTCGACGCGCACCGCGCTGCTCGGCGGCAGCGAGCCCTCGGTGAGGAAGCGGCGGATGTTGGCGTAGCTCGCGGTGTCGACGTCGATCGAGAAGGTCGAGAGCGGCGCGACGTTGACGAGCTGCCACTGGTTCGGCGTGACCTTCTCGTAGGTGTCGCCGGTCCACGTCTCGCCGGTCCCGCCGCCGCCGCGGCCGGTCCCGACGAGCCCGAGGCCGCCGACGCCGTACGCCTCGCCGATCTCGGTGCCGGAGAGGCCTCCCCAGACGTCGGGGCCGGTCGGGGCCGAGCCGGGGCTGGTCCCGCGGCGGCCGACGATCGCCTCGACGTCGACCGGACCGCTGTTGCGGGGAATGGCGTCCTTGGGGCCCCTCATCGCGTAGAGCCCGGACTTGTTCTTGCTGGTGGGCTTCCCCATCTTGCCCTCTTCGCCCTTGTGGCGCTGTCCGACCCCGCTCGCCTCGTCGTCGGAGTTCTCGAAGGGGGGCTCCTCCTCCAGGGGCGCGTCCTCGGCCTTGCTGATCAGCTTGAGGAAGCGGTTGTTCTGGAAGTGCTCTTCGCTGCGGAGCTCGTCGCCGGTCGGATCGGGCGTGCACGCGGGGAGGAGCAGGCTCGCCGCGGCGGCCGCGGCCGGGAGACAGCGGGCGAGGCGGGCGAGGCGGGGGGCGACGAAGGCGGGGGGGAGGAACGCGAAGTGGGTCTGCATGGCGGCGGCTCCGGGATCGACGCGAGCCCCAGACAGCCGCTCGCGGCTCCGGTTCCGGGTCCGGCGGAGAGATACCGCTGGAGCGTGAATTGGCCGGAAATTCGAGCGATCGAGCGGGGCGGTGGAACCTCGGCGAGGTCGTGTTGTCGTCGGGGGCGCGCAGGCTCGCGGGCGCGCGAAGGGACCGCGCTTGACTCGTGCCGCGCGGCGGGGTGACGTCGCGGGCATGACGACCCCGACCCTCGACGCGCTCGTGATCGGCGCGGGCCCGACCGGCCTGGTGATGGCGAGCGATCTCCTACGCCGCGGCCTGACGTGCCGGATCGTCGACCTCAACGAGGCGCCGACGATCTGGTCGAAGGCGCAGATCGTACACGCCCGCACGCTCGAGCTCCTCGAGCGCCTGGGGGTCACCGAGGCCCTGCTCGCGGCCGGCAAGCCGGTGCGGCGCTTCAACATGTTCGCGGCGCGCGGCCAGCGGGCGGTGTTCCAGCTCCCCATCGACGACCTCGACACCGAGTACTGCTTCGTGCACTCGGTCCCGCAGCGGGACACGGAGCTGGTGCTCGAGCGCAACCTCGAGCGGCTCTGCGGTCGGGTCGAGCGGCAGGTCCGGCTGCTCCGCTTCGCGCAGGACGAGGCGGGCGTCGAGGCGACGCTGCAGCACCCCGATGGCCGTGAGGAGGAGGTGCGCGCGGCGTGGCTGATCGGCTGCGACGGCGCCCACAGTACCGTGCGCCACGCGCTCGGGTTGCCCTTCGATGGGTCGACCTACGAGTTCACGCTGATCCAGGCCGATGTCCGCGTGGACCTGCCGATCCCGCTCCCGGACGACGAGGTCGCGGCCTTCATCGGTCCCAGCTGTCTCTTCGGCCTGCTTCCCTTGCCTGGCGAGCGGCGCTACCGCTTCCTGGTGCCGATCGCGCCCGGGGGCGACACGAGCTGCGCGCTCGAGCGCTTCCAGGCGGTGGCGGACCAGGTCGGGCCGCCCGGGACGAAGGTGAGCGACCCCGCGTGGATGATCGGGTTCAAGATCCACTGCCGGCTCTCGCCGCGCTACCGCGAGGGCCGGGTCTTCCTGGCGGGCGACGCGGCGCACATCCACAGCCCGGCGGGCGGGCAGGGGATGAACATGGGGATCCAGGACGCCTTCAACCTGGCATGGAAGCTGGCGCTGGTGCAGACGGGGCGCGCGCGGCCGGAGCTGCTCGACTCCTACGAGGCCGAGCGCCGACCGATCGCGGCTGCGGTCCTGGCCAGCACCGACGCGGCGACCTCGGGCCTGGCGCTCAACTTCACCCTGCAGAACGCGCTGGCGGTCGAGCTCCGCAACCAGATCATGGGCTTCGTCAGCAGCCTCTCGGTCGTGCGGCGCAAGTTCTCGCGGACGCTGTCGATGCTCGACGTGCACTATCCCGAGAGCCCGATCCTGGCCCAGGATCGGCCCTCGCTGGCGGAGGCGCACCTCGTCCGCGCGAGCCGCGACGAGCTGCCGACGCTGCGCGACTGGTTCGACTTCGGGAACGGGCCGGCGCCCGGCGCTCGCGCGGTCGACGTCCGGCTCGCCGAGGGGGACGAGCACACGACGCCGCGGCTCTTCGACCTGCTCCGCGGGGTCGGGCACACGCTGCTCCTCTTCGACGGGGCGGCGGCGACGGAGCTCGGGTACCACAACCTGCGGGCGATCGCGGAGCGGGTCCACCACCGCCACGGCGAGCTGATCACCACGCACGTGCTGGTGCCCTACGCGGCGCGGCCGGCGGCGCTCTCGGACTGGAGCGGGTCGGTGGTGCTGGACCCGGATGGTCGCGTCCATCAGCGCTACGGGGCGCGCTCGGAGTGCCTGTACCTGATCCGTCCGGACGGCTACGTGGCCTACCGCTGCCAGCCCGCTGACGCGACCAAGCTGCTCGAGTACCTGGAGCGCGTGCTCGTCTGAGGGCGCCGTTGCCGAGGCGCGCGCTTCTGGCTAGCCTGCCGCGGTGAGCGACCCGCTCGAGCGCTTTCATCCGGCCGTCCGCCGCTGGTTCACGGACTCGTTCGCGGGCGTCACGCCGGCGCAGGCGGGGGCCTGGCCGGAGATCGCGGCGGGCCGCTCGACGCTGCTGCTGGCGCCGACCGGCTCGGGCAAGACGCTCGCGGCGTTCCTTGCGGCGATCGACCGCCTGATGTTCGGGCCAGGAGGGGGCGATGGCTGCCGGGTGCTCTACGTGTCGCCGCTGAAGGCGCTCGCGGCGGACGTCGAGCGCAACCTGCAGGCGCCGCTCGCGGGCATCGCGGCGACGGCGGAGCGGCTCGGGCATGCGTTCAGGCGGCCGATGGTCGGAGTGCGCTCCGGGGACACGACGCAGATCGAGCGCGGCCGCCTCGCGCGCGCGCCGCCGGACATCTATATCACCACGCCCGAGTCGCTCTACCTGCTGCTCACGTCGCAGGCCCGGGCCGGGCTCGCGGGCGTGGAGACGGTGATCGTCGACGAGATCCACGCGCTCGCGGCGAGCAAGCGCGGCGCCCACCTCTTCGTGTCGCTCGAGCGCCTGGAGGCGCTGCGGCTGGCGGAGGAAGAGGGCGCGCGGCCGCTGCAGCGGATCGGGCTCTCGGCGACGCAACGGCCGCTCGAGGAGGTCGCGCGCCTGCTCGCAGGGGGGGCGCGCGGGCCGACGGGCGCGTGGGAGCGGCGGCCGGTGACGATCGTCGCGCCGCCCGCCCGTAAGGCCTGGGAGCTGACGATCGCGGCGCCCGCGGAAGACGTCGGGCAGCCCTCGGCGGAGCGCACGAACCAGGAGGCCGCGCGCGGCTGGGCGGCGATCGTGCCGCGCCTGGTGGAGCGGATCCGCGGGCAGCGCTCGACGATGATCTTCTGCAACAGCCGTCGCCTGGCGGAGCGGATCGCGGGCGCGATCAACGAGAGCGCCGGCGAAGAGCTGGCGCTGGCGCACCACGGGTCGGTCTCGCGGGAGCGGCGGCAGATGATCGAGGGTCGGCTCAAGGCGGGGGAGCTCCCGGCGCTGGTCGCGACCTCGTCGATGGAGCTCGGGATCGACGTCGGGGCGGTCGACCTGGTGATCCAGCTCGAGGCGCCGCCCTCAGTGGCGTCGGGCGTGCAGCGGATCGGCCGGGCGGGGCACCAGGTCGGGGCGATCAGCCGCGGCGTGCTGGTGCCGAAATTCCGCGGCGACCTCCTCGCGTGCGCGGCGGCGGCGCCGAGGATGGTCGCGGGAGAGGTCGAGGCGACCTACTATCCGCGCTGCCCGCTCGACATCCTGGCGCAGCAGGTCGTTGCGACGGTGGCGATCGAGCCGACGACGGTCGACGCGCTCTTCGCCATGGTCACGGCGGCGGCGCCCTTCGCGGAGCTGACGCGCGCGGCCTTCGAGGGGGTGCTGGACATGCTCTCGGGGCGCTACCCCTCGGACGACTTCGCGGAGCTGCGCCCGCGGATCGTGTGGGACCGCGAGCGCGGGGCGCTGCGCGCGAGCGCGGGGGCGCGGCAGCTCGCGGTGGTGAGCGGCGGGACGATCCCCGACCGCGGCCTCTACGGCGTGTTCCTCAAGGGGGAGGCGGGCCGGACGATGCGCCGCGTCGGGGAGCTGGACGAGGAGATGGTGTTCGAGTCGCGGGTGGGGGACGTGTTCCTGCTCGGGGCGTCGTCGTGGCGGATCGAGGAGATCACGCCCGACCGGGTCCTGGTGAGCCCGGCGCCTGGGCAGCCGGGCAAGATGCCCTTCTGGCGGGGCGACGCGGCGGGGCGACCGGCGGACTTCGGACGCGCGATCGGGGCGCTGACGCGGGAGCTCGCGGAGCTCGAGGCCGAGGAGGGGGCGCGACGTCTCTGCGAGCAGCACTGGGTCGACCCGGCGGCGGCGCGGGGGCTGATCGAGCACGTGAAGGCGCAGCGGGCCGCGACCGGCGAGGTCCCGAGCGATCGGACGATCGTGGTAGAGCGCTGGCTCGACGAGGTCGGCGACTGGCGGGTGTGCGTGCTCTCGCCCTTCGGGGCCCGGGTTCACGCGGCGTGGATGACGGCGGCGTTGCCGGCGCTCCGCGAACGCTTCGGGCCGACCGTCGAGGGGCTGTGGTCGGACGACGGGCTCGTGCTGCGCTTCCCCGAGGGTGACCGCCCGCCCGACGTGTCGGCGCTGTGGATCTCGCCGGACGAGATCGACGATCGAGTGGTCGAGCGGCTCGGCGAGACGGCGGTGTTCGCGGCGCGCTTCCGGGAGAACGCGGCGAGGGCGCTGCTGCTGCCGCGCCGCTATCCCGGAAGGCGCTCGCCGCTGTGGGCGCAGCGGCAGCGGGCGGCCGATCTTCTGGCGGTCGCGGGGCGCTTCGGCTCCTTCCCGATCGTGCTCGAGACCTTTCGCGAGTGCATGCGCGAGGTGTTCGACCTGCCGGCGCTCCGCGATCTGCTGCGACAGATCGAGGCGCGCGAGGTCCAGGTGGTGACGGTCGAGGGGACGCGGCCCTCGCCCTTCGCGCGGGCGCTGCTCTTCTCGTACGTCGGGAACTTCCTCTACGAGGGCGACGCGCCGCTGGCGGAGCGCCGCGCGCAGGCGCTGACCGTCGACGTCGAGGAGCTGCGGGCGCTGCTCGGCGAGGCGCCGCTGCGCGAGCTGCTCGACCTGGATGTGATCGCCGAGGTGCGCCGCGCAGGGCAGCGCCTCGGTCGCGCGATCAGCGGACCGGACGGGCTGCACGAGCTCCTGCTCGCGATCGGCGATCTCTCGGCGGAGGAGTGCGGCGAGCGCTGCGGGGGCCGCGAGTCGGCGGCGGCCTGGCTGGCAGAGCTGGAGGCGGAGCGGCGTGTGTTCTCATGGACAGGTCCGGGCGGGCCGCGGTGGGCCGCGGTGGAGGACGCGGGTCGCCTCCAGGTCGGGCTCGGGGCGCCGCTGCCGAGGTGGGTGCCCTCGGCGTTGCGCGAGCCGCCGATCGATCCGCTCGGCGACCTCGTCCGTCGCCTCGTACGGACGCGGGGTCCCTGCGCTGAGGAGGATCTCGCGGGGCGGCTCGGGCTCGGCGTCGGGGTCACGCGGGAGGTGCTCCAGCGACTTGAGCGCGAGGGGCGGGTCATCTCGGGGGAGTTCACGCCGGGCCAACGGGGGCGCGAGTGGTGCAGCCCGGATGTGTTGCGGCAGATCCGTCGCCGGAGCCTCGAGAAGCTGCGGCGGATGATCGAGCCGGCCCCGCAGGAGGCGTACGCGCGACTTCTCCTGCAGCGGCACGGGATCGGGGCCCGTCGCTCGGGGCCGGACGCGCTGCTCCGGGCGGTCGAGCTGCTCGAGGGGGCGCCCTTGCTGGCGTCGGCGCTGGAGGCGGAGGTGCTGCCGGCTCGCGTCGCGGGCTATCGCGTCGGTGACCTCGACGCGCTGTGCGCGGCCGGGGAGGTGGTGTGGCTGGGGCTCGAGGCTGTGGGCGCGACGGACGGTCGCCTCGCGCTCTACCGGGCGGATCAGGTCGAGCTGCTCCGCAGGCCGCACCAGGCGGTCGAGGGGGCGACGGCGGCGTCGGTGCGCGACGCGCTGGAGCGCCGCGGCGCGCTCTTCTTCAGCGACCTGGCGCAGCAAGTCGGCGGCTTCGAGCCTGATCTGCTGCGCGCGCTGTGGGCGATGGTGTGGGCCGGCGAGGTCACCAACGACTCGCTCGCGGGGCTGCGCAAGGTGGTCGAGGGCTCCGCGGTGGAGCGGCGCGGGGCGGTCCCGTCGCCGCTCTTTCGTGCACGGCGGCTCGGTCCGCCCGGGAGCGAGGGGCGCTGGTCGCTCGCGCGGTGGGGCGCGGCGGGCGGAGCTCCGAGCGCGGCGGAGCGCGCCGCGGCTCTGGCGCGGGCGCTGCTGGAGCGCCACGGGATCGTCACTCGCGAGGGCGTGTTGGCGGAGGAGGTCGTCGGCGGGTTCCAGGCGGTCTACGACGCGCTCTCGGCGATGGAGGAGGCGGGGCGGGCGCGGCGCGGCTACTTCGTCGAAGGACTCGGGGGCGCTCAGTTCGCGGCGCCTGGCGCAGAGGACAGGCTTCGCGCGCTGCGCGAGCGGCCTGGGGGTGAGCTCGTGGTGCTGGCGAGCACCGACCCCGCGAACCCCTACGGCGCGGCGCTGCCCTGGCCCGAGGGCGCGGGCGGACGGCTGGCGCGGGCGGCCGGGGCGCGGGTGGTCCTGCAGGGCGGGGCGCTGATCGGGCTCATCGGCAAGGACGCGCAGGGCGCGACGATCTGCGCGCCGGAGTCGGAGCCCGCGCGGACGCAGGCGGCGGAGGCCTTTGTGCGGGCGCTGCGGTCGCTCCTGTCGGTGTACCAGAGGACATTGCTGATCAAGCAGGTGGATGGAGTCGGCGCCGAGCAGTCGCCCTGGCGCGCGGTGTTCGAGGCGGCGGGGTTCATGGCGACGAGTCAGGGGTTCTTCGCCCGATGGGGCGGGCGCGCGGCGGGCGAGGACTGAGGAC
>CAZMML010000002.1:8545-15209 GCA_964567335.1 uncultured Nannocystis sp.
GTCGGGAGCGGTGGGGCGCCGGAAGTGGTAGCGTCGACGCGATGATCAAGACGGCCGTCGTGGCGCTGCCGCTCGCCTCGCTCTTCGCTTCGCTCCTCTCGGGGTGCGTGTTCGGGACCTCGAGCTGCGCGGGATTCAAGAGCGAACAGAAGACGATGACGATCGAGCTGACGCCGGAGGAGTACGCCGAGTGGCAAGCGGGGGGTCAAACGACGGACCCGACCAGCGGCGGCCCGAGTAGCAGCAGCGGCGGGACCGAGAGCAGCGGGGGCAGCGGCAGCAGCGGAAGCAGCGGGGGCAGCGGCGGGGGCAGCGGGGGCAGCAGCGGTGGCAGCGGCGGCGGAGGGACGCCGCTCACCGATGAGGAGATCTGCACGATGGTCTGCGAGCAGCAGATCTTCGACCTCGACTCGTGTTCGATCGGTGAGCCGACCCCCGAGGGGATGATCCCGGTCGAGTGCATGTACCACACGATCTGCGAGGGCCGCCGGCACGCATGCATCGCGTCGCGGGGCGCCCTCGGCGCTGGCGCTGGGGCCTTCTTGGCGCGCGCGGCCCACGACGAGGCGGCGTCGGTGCACGCGTTCACGGCGCTCGCCCGCGAGCTGGCGGGACACGGAGCCCCGGCCGGGTTGCTGGCGCGGATCGAGGCGGCGCGGGGCGACGAGGAGCGCCACGCGGCGGTCGTCGGCGGGCTGGCGCTGGCGCGAGGGGCTGAGGCGCGCTCGCCCTCAGTCGTCGAGATGGCGGCGCGTGACCTCCTGGCGATCGCGGTCGAGAACGCCGTCGAGGGCTGTGTCGGCGAGACCTGGGCGGCGCTGGTGGCGGCGCACCAGGCGCGGTACGCGGCCGAGGCCGAGGTCCGCGAGGTCTACGCGGAGATCGCCGCCGACGAGGCGCGCCACGCCGAGCTCGCGTGGTCGATCGACGCCTGGCTGATGGAGCAGCTCAGCGCCAGCGAGCGCGCCGCCGTGGCGGCCGCCCGGGCCGCGGCGGTGGGTCGTCTGTGCGCGGCCGCGGGGGTCGCCGCGGAGCATGACGCGGGGGCGCGCCTCCTCGGAGTCCCGAGCCAAGCGCGCGCGCGCGACCTGCTCGCGGGCCTGGACGCCGAGCTCTGGTCGCGGGCTGCGTGAGCTCAGGTGGTTCGTTCGCGCGCCCGGGGCGCGGCTTCCGGCCGTGTGAAGCGGCGTGGATGTTTCGTCGGGTGCGGCTATCGTAGCGAGGACCGCGGCCGCGAGACGAGATGTCGAGCGACAGAGCCATCAACCTGAGGGCGAGCGATCGCTTCGTCTCGACGGAGCTCTTGCGGGCCGCGTACCTCCACTACGAGGACTCGCGGAACCCCTCGGCGCCCACCTATGTGCAGCT
The DNA here is from genome assembly GCA_964567335.1 of uncultured Nannocystis sp. Taxonomy (GTDB): domain Bacteria; phylum Myxococcota_A; class Polyangia; order Nannocystales; family Nannocystaceae; genus Nannocystis. The sequence continues at coordinate 9,914 of CAZMML010000002.1, forward strand.
CGACGACGGCCTCGAGCTCGGGATCGTGTCGAGCGCGGTCCCGGCGATCGCGCGGGGGATCTCGTCGATGTTGAGCCGCTCGCTCGAGGACGCGAAGAACGATCACGGGGGGCACCTGCCGACCGCCGTGGTCGAGCGGGTCCAGAGCGAGATCATCTCGCCGCACGGGGTCGCCAACCTCTGGGGGACGACGGGCCATCGCTTCGTCCTCTCGCGCAGGGTCGACGCGGCCACGAGTGAGATGCTGGCGACGATCCTCGTCGGGCGGCGCAAGGGCACGATCTTCTTCTTCACCGGTCGTTACAACAACTTGAGGCACTCGAAGATCGCGGAGGAGGTGGACTTCGAGCAGCCCGCGGGGTCCGACCCGTCCCAGCGGTGGTTCGATCAGTTCGCGTTCCCGGACCTCGCCCGCTTCAAGCCGACGGCGTACCACCAGATCGCGAACTTCGTCGTCGCCCGGGAGCACCGCGGCGAGGGCCTCGCCAGGCGCCTCCTGGACGCGATCGTCGCGAAGTACGCCCGGGACGACATCACGGCCCGCGGCGCGCGCGTCGAGCACTCGCAGTACCTCCTGTGCGGGCGAGGTTTCTGGCAGATCGGCGATCCGCCGTGGCTCTCGCGGATGGAGAAGCTCGGGTTCTACCTGCGATGGGGCGCCGAGAGCTTCTTCATCGAGCGGGATTGGGCCCCGCTCCCGCCGATCTTCGACGCGGAGGGGAAGCGGGTGTCCAACGTCGAGTACAGCCGCTCCTTCGGGCTCCCGGGGCGATACGAGGAGGGGAGGACCCCGCCGCGCTCGACCGGGCACCTCCTCGATCGCGTGCCCACGGTCGTCCGGCTCTCGCAAGATCCGCGGGCGAAGCTCCAGTACTTTCAGACGATGTTCGACTTCGTATGCTGACCTACCTCCGACGCGAGCGCTCCGCGGATGCGCAGAAGATCGCGCCCTTCACGGGAGAGGGCGCCTACCACGGCTCGACGAAGGCCCGGCCTGCCCCGGCCCCCGAGGTGGCTGACGCGCCGGTCCCGGAGATGGAGCCCCGCTCCATCGACAAGTACAGCGCGCGGGCGGACCGCGCCATCGACGCCTTCACGGCCCGTTTCCCGAATCGCCACGAGATCCTCGCCGCCTTCCCGGTCCCCTCGCAAGAGGCGATCGTGGCCGACGCGGTGACCTTCTGTTGGTGTCCGATCGAGGCGGCGATCCGCGAGGCCGGGCCGGTGACGAAGAGCGTCCTCGAGGAGATGACGCGGCATCTCTCGGGCCAGAAGCGGTACGTCTACATCGACTCGAAGATCCAGTACTTCAGGTTGGGGGACGTCCCGGTCGACAGCCAGCACTGGCACGTCGACGGCAGCATCGTGGTCCGCGACCAGCGCGCGCGGGGCCTCGGGCATCCGCTCCTCCACGACATGCGGGCGCGTCTGGAGGGGCCCGCGGCCCCGCCTCTGTACCTCTCCTACCAGTCCTCCGAGCACTGCGCGACCCGCTTTGTCGCGGCGCCCGTGACCCTTACGTTGCCCGAGCTGATCGCCAACTTCGACGAGCTCGATCGGCAGGTCCGCGCGCTCGACCCGCCGAGCGTCGCGCAGCCGGCCGCGGCGATCGTCCGCTTCGACGGCCTGTCGCTGCACCGAGCGGTAGCCGCGAGCGGCGAGGGGTGGCGCCTGTGGATCCGTTGCGTCGAGACTGATCGCCGGGTCGAGCTCAGCGCGTCGATCATCGAGTGCTACGGCACAGTTTACCGGCTGTGAGCGGGGGCCCCGACGGGACGGCTGGCGGGGAGTCTGGTAGAAGCCTGGCGATGCGACCGCCGAAGGCAATCCAGATTGGGCTCCCGCGTCCTCCCATCGCGGCGCTGGCGCTGGCGCTGGCGTGTCAGGGTTCGAGCTCGCCGTCTTCGACCACCCCTTCCGCGGTCGTCGCGCCTGTCGCGTCGACCGCGAGCACGACAGCGTCTGCTTCTCCCGCACCGCTGCGGCTCGTGGTGCTCCTCGTCGTCGACCAGCTCCCGAGCTGGTCCTTCGAGCGCGACCGGCCGCTGATGCGCCACGGGATCCGCCGTCTGCTCGACCGGGGAGCGCTGTGGACGCGCGCGAGCTATCCCTACGCGGCGACGAACACCGCGCCAGGACATGCGGCGATCGCGACCGGCGCGCCGCCCTCGATCACAGGCATCACGACCAACCGCCCGGTCGATCGCCGGACCGGCAAGCCGGTGGAGATCGACCTCGACCCGGCCTTCCCGATCTTCGACGTCAGCACCGGGGAGCAGCTCCCAGGCGACGGCGTGTCGACTCAGGCCCTGCGCGCCCCGGGGATCGCCGAAGCGCTCCACGTCCGTCCAGGGGCGCGCGCCGTGGCGATCAGCCTGAAGTCACGCTCGGCGGCGTTCGTCCTCGGTCAGCGGCCCGACGTCGCGCTGTGGTTCGACAGCACGAAGCGCGCCATGACCACGAGCACGGCCTTCGCCGCGGCCCCGCCGGCGTGGCTCAAGACCTTCGCCACGAGCGAGCCCGCCGCGCCGCTCCTCGCCGCGCTCTGGAAGCCCTCCCCCTCGGTCGACTTCGCGGGGCATACCGGTCGCGCGGACGACGCCCCCGGAGAGGGGGACGCGGACGGCCTCGGCAAGACCTTCGACCACGACCTGGCCCACACGAAGGATCCGGCGAAGGCCTTCGTTGCGACCCCGATGGCGAGCACCCTGCTCGTCGAGACGGCGCTGGCGGCGCTGGCGGGCGAGTCGCTCGGCGCCGACGAGGTCCCCGATGTCCTGGCGATCTCCTTCTCGGCGCACGACTACGCCGGCCACGCGTGGGGCCAGGAGTCGTGGGAGCGCCTCGACCACCTGCTCCGCCTCGACGACGAGATCGGCCGCCTCCTCGCCGCCCTCGACGAGCGCGTCGGCGTCGACCGCTACGCCGTGCTCCTGACCAGCGACCACGGGGCGACTCCGATCGTGGAGGTCAGCCTCGCCGCTGGACGCGACGCTCACCGCGTGCCGATGGGTTTGGTCAAAAAGACAGCCGAGACGGCGGCGGCCGCGGCGCTGGTCGGCGAGGGCGCCGGCCCCTGGGTCCTCGGGGTCAGCGACGTGGACATCGTCATGTCGCCGGCCTTCGCCGCGCTCTCACCCGAGGCTCGCGGGCGCGGCCTCGACGCGGTGATCGCCGCGGTCCGGGAGCTGTCCGGGATCGGCTTTGTCGGCCGCACCGACTTCACGACGGGCTGCGACGCGCAGCCCGATCTCGAGGCCCGGATCTGCCGCAGCGTCTACCCCGGGCGCTCCGGGGAGGTCTACTACGCCGCGGCGCGCTACTCCTTCATCGGCGACGGGCTGGCGACCTCGCACGGCGCGCCCAACCCCGAGGAGCGCGAGGTCCCGGTGATCGTGCTCGCGCCGGGCGTCGCCCATCGGGTGAGCGACGAGTCGGTGTCGATGCTTCGCGTCGCGCCGACGATCGCGCATCTCCTCGGCGTCGAGCCCCCGGAGCGCGCGACCGCGGCGTCGCTCGTGCCCTGAGCGCGGGCGCGTCGGCTCACGATGGAGCCGGGATCCACAGCTCGACGTTCCGCTGGTCGGGGCCCGTGCCGCGGCCGTCGCCCTCCCACCCGGTCGTGAAGTCGGCGACGCCGAAGGTGCGACCCTCCTCGGCGATCGGGTCGCCGTCAGTGACCATGTCGAAGGCGCGAGTGCGGATCGTCAGCGATCCGTTGTCCTGGTCCCAGATCTCGATCACCCGCATCTGCGCCGGGAAGTCGTTGAGGGAGGGCGTGACGACCTCCCAGTAGGCGTGGCCACCCGGCGGCGCGATCGAGTCGACCATCAGGCGGTGGGTGTGCCCGGCGAGGTGCATGATGACGTTGTCGTAGCCGCCGAGGTACTCGGTCCACTGGGCGGCGAGCAGCGCGTCGTCGAACTTCGTGCCGATCCCGAACTCCTCGCCGTTGCTGAGGCTGCCGGAGCGGTGGTGCGAGGTCACGATGACCCACTTGCCCTCGGCGAAGGCCTTGTCGAGGGTCGGGGTGATCACGGCGTCGAGGTCCGCGGGACGGATCAGCCCCTTGCTGGCGCCGGTGAGCGCCGCGGTGCTCATCACGAAGAAGCGGAGCGGGGTCCCCTCGACATCGAAGGTGTAGAACGCGCGGCCGAGCGCCACCGCGGCCTCGTCGACCCCGTGCCCGTCGCCGTCCCCGGCGACGAGCTCGACCTGCTTGGCCTCCGCGAGGAAGCCGCGCGCCGGGTCGGCGGGCACCGTGCCCTTGACGATCGGCGCGCCGGGCTGCGACCAGTCGCGCGTGCCGCCGATCGACTCCGTGCCGAGGGGCTCCTGGCTCCCGCCGATCGGGAAGGTGCCCTGCCGCAGGATGTCGTGGTTGCCCGTGACCCAGTACCAGGGGACGTCGAGGCCGACCGGGGCGAAGCGGTCCTTGGGGTCGTTGTCCGGCCCGGGCACGGGGTCGTCGTCCAGCGCCGAGTCGCACTCGACGACCGGCGCGCCGTTCAAGATCTTCATGAACCAGTCGAGCTCGTTCGCCTGCGCGTTGTCGGTGTTGTCGCCGCCGAGGAGCACGAAGTCGAGCGGGGTGTCGGCGTGGAGGGCGTTGATCGTCCGCACCCCGGCGTTGAGCATCCGGCACATGTGCCCCTCTTGCGGGCGGAAGGCGCCGTCCGCGACCTCGTCGAAGGCGGCGAGGCGCGCGGGCGATTCGTCGTCAGAGAGCTGGGTGTCGGCGAGGTGGACGAAGCGGACCAGGAGCTTCGGCGAGGGCCCGGGCGCAGGCGCGGGCGTATCGTCGAGGGTGCGCGGCAAGACGGGCTCGCCGGGCCCGAGCATGATGTCGGCGTAGCCCTGCTCGAGCGCCGCTGCGACGTCCTCGGGCAAGCGCAGGTCGAGCAGGTGCTCCTCATCGACCGGGTGCGTCGGCACCCGCACGACCTCGTCCGTCAGCGGCACCGGATCGACCAGCGGGGGCAGGGGCTCGGGGAGCGGCTCCGTGGTGCTGGTGCTGCCAGCGCTCGAGCTCCCGTCCGAACTACTGGTCGGATCAGGGTCGAGGGTCGTGCTCCCGCCGCTCGTGGTCCCGGTCTCGTCGGTCGTGCCCTCCTGGGTGCTCGTGGTCCCGAGCGACGGGGGCGCACAGGCGACGAGCAGGATCGGACCGAGGACGCGACGACCGAGGGTGGGTAGGTCCATCCTCGGCATACTAACCCTGCGGAGCGGCGCAGACTACGCCTTCTTGGCGAGCTTCTTCTGGGCGGGCTTCTTCTTGGCGAGCTTCTTCTTGGCG
>CAZMML010000002.1:15309-23832 GCA_964567335.1 uncultured Nannocystis sp.
TTCTTCTTGGCGGCCTTCTTGGCGGGTTTCTCGGCCTTGTTGACCTCGGAGGCGCTCGGGGGCGCCGCGCTCGGGGCGGGGATGCCCTGGGCCGCCGCGTAGTGCCCGACGTAGGCAGCCTCGGCGGACGAGAGAATGGGTGATGACCCACCGAGCTTGTCCCACAGCTCGTTCTCGATCCAGAAGCGGTACACGAAGTGCTCGAAGTGAGGCGCGCAGTACCAGGTGTTCGCGAGGATCACCTCGGACGTCAGGGACAGCTCCGGGTGGTCGAAGGGGATCGGCGAGCAGAGGACATGAACGTCGCCGTCGGGCAGCAGGTGCAGGTACCAGAAGAGGCAGTCTTGCTGGTCGCGCAGGAAGCGGATCAGGTACGCGCCCGGGACGACGCTGCAGGGCACCGGCGCCACGGAGGGGTCCCACTCGCAGGCGGTGCACGAAGGGACCGCGGCCTGGAGGGCCGGCTCGCTCATGAAGCGGACGAAGGCGGGCGGCAGGGTCAGGCCGAGCTGCGCCGCGGCCGCGAGGACCTTCGGGGCGCCGGCCTTGCGCCGGGCCTTGGCTGGCGCGAGCCACCCGAAGTCGCCGCGGAAGAGCGCCTCATCGAGCGGCGGCAGGGCCTCGTAGGGGTAGAGCTCGTAGGTGCTGTCGCAGGGTCGGTAGTCGCCGAGATCGAAGGACCACCAGCCGGGGGGGAAGGGTGACTTCATCGCGGACGACGCTAGCACGCTCGCGTCGCCGCGTGCGAGAGTGCGGCCGGTGCAGCGGCACATCGGAGAGCTCGCGGCGCTCGGGACGGCGCTGTGCTGGTCGCTCGGCTCGCTGGTGTTCACCCGCGCGGGCCGGCGGATCGGGACCTTGCCGCTCAACGTCATCCGGCTCACGCTCGCGCTCATCTTCGCGTCCGTCGCTGCCGCGCTCGTGTACGGGCGCCCGCTCCCGAGCGACGCCGACGCCGAGCGCTGGCTGTGGCTCGGCCTCTCCGGCTTCTTCGGCTTCTTCCTCGGCGACCTGTGTCAGTTCCGGGCCTTCGTCGAGGTCGGGCCGCGGCTCACCTTGCTGCTCATGGCGCTGGCGCCGCCGATGACGGCGCTGATCGAGTGGGGGCTCCTCGGCCAGGGGCTCGCGCCGGTGTCGCTCGCGGGCATGGGGCTCACGCTGCTCGGGGTCGCGTGGGTCCTGGTCGAACGAACAGGTGCAGCCGCGCCGCGGGCCGCGGTGCAGACGCGTGGGGTCCTCCTCGGCCTCGGCGGCGCGCTGGGCCAGGCGATCGGGCTCGTACTGAGCCGACGTGGCATGGAGGGCTATCCTCCCTTCGCCGGCGCGCAGGTGCGGATGATCGTCGGGCTGGGCTGCTTCCTCGTCCTGTGCGCGGCGCTCCGCGCCTGGCCGCGGGTGCTGGCGGGGCTCCGCGACCCCGCCGGACTGGGCTACGCGGCGCTCGGGGCCGCGCTCGGGCCCTTCCTCGGCGTCTCGCTGGCGCTCTTCGCCTTGCAGCACACGTCGGCGGGGATCGCGGCGAGCCTCCTCAGCACCTCGCCGATCCTCGTGATCCCGCTGGCCTGGTGGCTCGAGGGCGAGCGGGCCAGCCCGCGAGCGGCGCTCGGGGCGGTGGTCGCGGTCGTCGGGGTGGCGCTGCTCTTCGCGGGGTGAGGCCCGTCAGAGGCCGTAGGTGCGACGGAGGTGCTCGGGGATCTCGTCCGCGCGGACCACCCGGTCGCCGTCGAAGAGGACCGGGGGATCCGAGCCGGCGCGGGCCCGCAGCTCGTCGCGCTTCGGGCTGCCGAGGCCAGCGGTGCGCCAGAGATAGGGGAGCTCGAGCGAACAGAGCCAGCTCCGCGCGGCGCGAGCGTCGGCGGAGGTCTCGTCGGCGAAGAGCTCGAGGCGCGCGGTGGGGAGGCGCGAGGGGCGGGCGCGGGCGGGTGGGAGCAGGGCCGAGGCGAGGGCGGTGGTGGCGGTGGTCAGGGGGCCGAGGCGGAGGACGGCCGGGATCGGCGCGCCTCGCAGCGCGGCGAGGTGGGCCACGATCTCCGACGAGCCCTGGACCGTGACGCCCTCGTCGACGAGGATCGGGAAGGGCCCGCGGCCCTCGCGGAAGCGCGTCCCGCCGGGCGGACAGGGGTTGATCGTGGCGTCGAGGTCGAACCAGACGAGGGCCTCGCGGACCTTGCGGCAGAAGGGGCAGGTCTCGAACTCGTAGAGCTCGAGGGCGCGACCGAGGGGCGGGCCCGACCCACCCGCGCGGGCGCCGAGGCCGAGTCGCAGGGCGGTGGCGAGAGCGGAGCGCACCCGGAGATGGTAGGCGGCGAGCGGCCGCGAGGTCGAGTCGTTCGCGCGGTCGGGCGCTCAGTGCCGCTTGCCGAAGGCGGTGAGGAGCGCGTCCGGCTCGACGCGTCCGGCGCCGAGGCCGGGGCGCGGGCGGGCGTCGGGGATCGCGGCGATGTCGTGGACGTAGGCGGGGCGGCGCATGCCGACGAGGACGCAGGAGACGGGGAGGGCGAGGAGGGTGAGGACGGCGCGGCGGGCGAGCGGCAGGTTGCGCCAGGCCGCGGGGGTGACGCCCGCGAGGCGGTCGCCGACGGCGTCGAGGACCGCGAGGGCGCGGGCGCGGAAGTCGTCCTCGACCGCGTCGAGGGCGGCGAGGAGTTGGGCGGTGTAGCTCTCCCAGAAGTCGCGGAATTCGCCGAGGAGGGGCGCTTCGAGGGTGCCCAGGAAGGTCGACTCGATCTGGGAGATGTGGCCGGCGATGACGGCGTTGCGGAGGTGAAGCCAGTGGCCGAGGTCGTGGATCTGCGGGAGGCCCTCGTGGAGCTCGGTGCCCCAGCGGAGGAGGTTCCGGACTGGGTCGCCGTACTCGTCCGCGAGGCGGGCGCCGAGGCCCCGGGTCCAGCGCTCCTCGAGGCGCTGGACCTCGCGCAGGACGGGGGTTGGGTCGCGAGGCCGGTCCTTGGGCCCGGAGGTGTCGGCGAGGCGCAGCATCCGCGGCTCCTCGCCGTCGAGGAAGGCGTTGAGCGGTCGGTTGGTGAGGACGGCGAGGTCGAGGCGGCGCGCGAGGGCGAGGGGGGCCTCGCCGTGGGCCGCCGAGAGGGCGCCGAGCTCGTAGAGGTTGAGGGGGAGCTCGACGACGCCGAAGTGCTCGCCGGCGAGGGGGTAGATCCGCGAGAGCGAGAGGTGCTCGGGCCGGTCGGGCGGCTCGACGAAGGTGTTGGAGGAGACGCCGTACCAGGCGATCTCGCCGCGGTCGACCGCGCCCTCGAGGAACTCGAAGGCGCGGCGGAGGCGACGGTCGAGCTCGACGCGGTCGTCCTCGGTGACGACGCCGGCGCGGGTCTGGCGGTCGACGAGGAAGTACTCGGGGTTGTGGAGGAGGAGGACGTCGAGGGTCTCCACGCCGAGGCGCTGGCGGCTGAGCGCGATCTGGTCGGCGAGGAAGTCGGGGTGGATGCAGTGCCAGCAGGTGGGCTGATACTCGACGACCTCGGGGTAGGGGGCGTCGCGGGCGTGTGCGAGCTCGAGGGCGGTGCCCTGGATGTAGCCGGCCTTGGTGACGACCACGACCTCCTCGCGGGTGAGGTCGCCGGCGCGGAGCATGGCGCCGAGGACCCGACCGATCAGCAGCTCGCTGCCCCCGTCGCCGTAATTGGCGCTGGTGTCGATCAGGTTGACGCCGGCCCGCAGGGCCTCCTCGAGGGCCTGGCGGTGCAGGTTCGACTCGACGTGGACGCGGTAGGCGCCGAAGCCGACAGGGGCGGTCCACAGGCCGGTGCGGGCGAGGGCGCGCGGCTCCGTGCCGAAGCTCCGGGCGCGCGCGGCGGTCGCCGCGGGGGTCGCGCGGCCTCGCCAGAGCGGCTGTTCGTTGTCGAGCATGCGCGCCGAGCAGTACGACACCTGGCGGTGGCCGTCAACGGTGCGCGGACCGGGCGCTGGAGGGGCGGGGTCGGAGGTCCGTGGATGTATCTTGGGACAGATTGGCGGCGAAGGGCGAGTGGCGAAAAGTTCAGGTGATGCGCGGTCGCGCCGGCCTGCGGGCAGGCGGGACGCGCTTGCACGTGCAAGGTCCGGCGGCGATAGTGCCTCCGGGGCCGCTTGGGGCGGCCGGACGAAAGCGCGCCCGTGTTCTCAGCCCTGCGCCAGCTCCTCGAGTACCTGAGGCCCTACCGCCTCGAGGTGACCTTGCTGGTGCTCGGGCTGCTGATCGACCTCGCCTTCAACGTGCTCTTCAGCATGAGCTTCCAGTACGTGATCGACGAGGCGATCGCGAAGCACGACTGGGGGCTCTTGCGGGCGGTGCTGATCGGGCTCTTCGTCGCGGTGGTGGTGGCGGCGGGGGTCGCGGTGATGCGCGACTACCTGTACGCGCGGCTGGGGACGGCGGTGATGAACGACCTCCGGCTGCGGATGTTCGAGCACCTGCAGCGCCTGTCGGCGAACTTCTACGCGCGGATGCAGGTGGGGGACGTGCTGGCCCGCTTCTCGACCGACCTGACGTCGGTGCAGAACGCGGTGATCCTGGCGATCCCGGAGACGATGCTCGGGATCCTCGGGGTCACGACGATCTCGACGCTGCTCTTCATCTTCTCGTGGCAGCTCGCGCTCTTGACGGTGCTCGGGCTGCCGCTGGCGGCGCTGGGGCCGCGGCTCCTGGGGCCAAGGGCCGAGCGCGACAGCTACCTGGTGCGCCACGAGGACGCGCAGATCGCCAGCATGGTGCAGGAGAACCTCGGCGCTCACGCGGTCATCCGGGCGTTCCAGCTCGCGCCCGAACAGACCTCGCGCTTCCGCTACAAGCTCCGCTCGCTCTACCGCATGAGCGTGCGCTTCAACGTCGCGACCTACCTGGTCGAGCGCACGCCGAACCTGACCTTCCTCTTGTTACAGATCGCGGTGTTCGGCTTCGGGGCGGTGAAGTGCTTCAACGGCGAGCTGTCGCTCGGGGCGCTGGTGGCGTTCAACATCTTGATCGGCTACCTGAGCACCTACGTGACGTCGCTGACGCGGGTGATGCCGCCGCTGCTGATGGCGGCCGGCGGGGTCAAGCGGATCAGCGAGCTGCTCGGGTTGCACCCGCAGGTGCAGGAGCGTCCGGGCGCGGGGCAGCTCCCGCCGCTCAAGGAGTCGATCACCTTCACGGGGGTGACCTTCTCCTACACGGGCGAGCACCGGAACCTCGACGACGTGAGCTTCAAGATCCCCCGCGGCGCGAACGTGGCGATCGTCGGCGGGAGCGGGTCGGGCAAGAGCACGGTCCTGGGGCTGCTGGCGCGCTTCTACGACCCCGAGGGCGGGGTGGTGGCCTTCGACGGGCAGGACCTGCGCGGGGTGACCTTCGACTCGCTGCGAGGTCAGCTCGGGATCGTGTTCCAGGACAGCTTCCTCTTCAACACGACGATCGGCGAGAACATCCGGATGGGCCGGCTGGACGCGACGGACGAGGAGGTCGAGGCGGCGGCGCGCGCGGCGGAGATCCACGAGCTCATCGCGGGTTTGCCGGAGGGGTACAACACGATCGTCGGGGAGCGCGGGAGCCGGCTCTCGGGCGGTCAGCGGCAGCGCGTGGCGATCGCGCGGGCGATCCTCCGCGACCCGAAGATCTTGCTGCTCGACGAGGCGACCTCCGCGCTCGACCCGACGACGGAGGCCGCGATCAACGCGACGCTCGAGCGGCTCGGGCGCGAGCGGACGGTGATCACGGTGACGCACCGGCTGGCGTCGACGGGGAACGCGGATCTGATCCTGGTGCTCGACAAGGGGCGGCTGGTGGAGCAGGGGACGCAGGGCGAGCTGCTCGCGGCGGACGGGCTCTTCAAGAAGCTGTGGAGCAAGCAGCAGGGCCTGGTGGTGAGCGAAGACGGGACCCGCGCGGAGGTCGAGCCGGAGCGCCTCCGCGCGGTGCCGATCCTGTCGAACCTGTCCGACACGATGTTGGCGGCGGTCGCGCGGACCTTCTTGAGCGAGCGCTTCTCGGAGGGTCGCACGGTGATCCGAGAGGGCGACACGACGGTGGAGAAGTTCTACATCGTGGCGCGCGGGAAGGTGTCGGTGCTCAAGCGCCAGCCCGACGGGACGGACAAGCAGGTGGCGGTGCTCCAGGAGGGCGACCACTTCGGGGAGGTGGCGTTGCTCCACGACGCGCCGCGCAACGCGACGATCCGCACGTTGACGCCGTGCATCCTTTTGACGCTCCAGCGACGCCAATTCCTCGAGCTAATCCAGAGCGATCCTCGGCTCCAGCACCGCTTCGACTCGGTCGCGGCGGAGCGCGGGCGACCGACGACGCTCGCGTAGCTCGAGGAGCGATCCATGTCGGGGAGTAACATGCCGGATCTCGGCGAGCCGCGCGCGAAGGCGTGGGCGTCGCCGAAGATCGAGCGGTGCGCGGGGGAGATCGGGCAAGGGGTGGTGGCGCGCGAGGAGATCGAGGCCGGCGAGGTGGTCATCGCGCTGGCGCACGTGTTCACCGCGGCGCCGTCGCGTTACACGATCCAGCTGGACGAGGGGCTGCACCAGGCGGGGACGGGGGAGATCGACGACTTCCTCAACCACGCGTGCGAGCCGAGCGTCCGTCTCGACGCCGATCGGCGCTGCTTCGTGGCAGCGCGGAGGATCGCGCCGGGAGAGGAGCTGACCTTCAATTACTTGAGCTCGGAGTGGGACATGGCCGAACCCTTCGATTGTCGCTGCGGCTCGCGCGGGTGCCTGCGTAAGATCCGTGGCTTCCGGCACCTGACCCCGGAGCAGCAGCGCGAGCTCGACGCGCTGCTGACCCCGCACCTCCGTCGCCGGGCCTGGGCGAGCTTGCCAAGCGCGGCGTAGGGCCCCTATCATGGCGCCTGTGATGTTCGGACAGATCTCCGCAGCAGTCCTGAGCGTGGCCCTCACCGCGGCGCCGGTCCAGCCGGCCGCGCAGCCGACCGCGGCGCCCGCGGAGGACGAGGCGGCGAAGCTCAAGCGGGCTGAGGAGCTCTTCATCAACGGCAAGCAGCTCTTCAAGGAGGGCTCGTACGAGGCCGCGATCTTGGCGTTCACTGAGAGCTACGAGCTCTCGAAGCTGCCGGACCTGCTCTACAACATCGGCAACTCGTACGAGCGCCTCGGAGACTTCGTCAACGCCCGCAAGTACCTCGACCAGTACCGGGCCTTCGCGCCGGAGAAGGAGCGCGAGACGCTGACGCGGCGGATCCAGAACATCGACCAGCGCCTGCGCGAGCAGGAGGAGAAGGCCAAGGTCGAGAAGGACAAGCAGCCGCCGCCGGTCGAAGAGGGGCCGAAGGATGGGCCCGCGGTGCCGCCGATCGAGGATCAGCCGCCGGCTGAGCAGCCGAAGAAGGACCGCGTGTTCGGGCCGCTCGCGGGGGCGCTCACGGGGGTCGCGGTGGTCGGGCTCGGGGTCGGCATCGGGCTCGGGGTGTCGGCGCAGAAGTGGAAGACCGAGGCGCTCGGGAACTGCGCCGAGGGCGGTGGCGGGCTCGTGTGCGACGCGGGCGTCGAGGAGGCGCTCGGCAAGCAGAAGGGCCTCGCGCTCGGAGCCGATATCAGCTTCGCGGTCGCGGGGGCCGCCGCGATCGCGGTGATCGCGGTCGTCGCGGTGAAGCTGACCAAGAAGAAGAACGCCGAGGGGACGAACGCGTCGCTCGCACCGACGGCGCTCCCGCGCGGCGGGGGTCTGACCTTCGGGCTGCGATTCTAGCCCGCGGCTCTCACCCTGCGGTGGTCGCCGAGGACCATGGGGTGTTCTCGCGGCGGCCCGGACAGCGTTGCCAGCCCCTACTTCTTCTTGAAGGGGTTCTTGATGTCCTCGTCGCCGCCGCCCTCGTCCGGGGCGGTCTTGGGGGCGTCGGACTTGGTCTCGCCGCCGCCGGAGGAGCCGCTCTTGGTGGTCTTGGGGGTCGTCTTCTTCGGGGTGACGACCGGGGTTGGGGTAGCGGCCTTGGCGACGAGCTTCTTCTCGAAGCGCTTGTCCTCGTCGGGGATGATGTCGATGCGGAGGTCTTCGTAGCCCTCGGCGCGGAGGATCAGCGTGATCGGCTCCTCTGACTTCTTGACCTCGACGCCGGCGGGATCGTTGGTCTTGCCGTACTGGCCCTCGTCGCGGGCGTCGAGGATCTGGGCGTCGACGCCCGGGGTCGTGATCGTGAAGCGGACGCGCGGGGTCTCGGGCGGGAGGATGACCTTGACGGGCTCGGTCGGGGCCTCATGCGGCGGGGCGACGACGGGGGCGGGGTCCGGAGCGGGCGTCGGTGGGTCGGGGAGGATCGCGTAGACGAGGGCGCCGAGGGCGAGCACGGCGGAGAGGATGCTGAGCCACATCCAGCTCCGCTGCGGGTTGCCGGCCGGCACGGCGTTGAAGCGGGCGGTGACCGGGCCCCACGGGGTCTTGATCTCCTCGTCGACGACGGTGACCGGGCTCGCGCCGGTGCCGACGGCCTCGACGGCGCCGGCCATCTCGGTCATCGACTGGAAGCGGAGGGCGCGGTCCTTCTGCATCGCCTTGAGGATGATGGCGCCGACCTCCTCCGGGATGTT
>CAZMML010000003.1:0-21708 GCA_964567335.1 uncultured Nannocystis sp.
TCCTTCCGGACAGACGAGCTACTCGAGCATGCTCCCGCGCTCGGCGCAGACCGTGACCATCTGCTTGCGCCGACTTGGGTCAGTGAGCTTCGCGTAGGCGGACTTCGCCTTCGCTGCGTCGCCCATCTTGCACGCCGCGCCGCCCATGATCGCCAGGGCGTTGACGTTCTTGTCGATCTCGTAGCTCTTCTTGGCCAGCTCGTACGCCTGCGTCGCGTTGTTCGCGAAATTGGCCTTGCGCGCCTCTTCCAGGAGCTGCACCGGGTCGCCCTTCGGCTCGGTCTGCTTCGGCTCGCCCTTCGGCTTGTCGCCCTTCTCGCCCTTGCCGCCCTTCTCCCCCTTCGGCGTCACCTTCTTGATCGGCTGCTCGACGGGCGGCTCCACCGGTTCCTCGGGCGGCGGTTGGATGTCGGTCGGCGGCGGCTCGGGCGGCGGCTCGGGCGGCGGCGGTACGACCTTCGTCTCCGGCGGCTTCGGGTCAGGAGTCGGAGGTTCGATCTTGGCGGGAGGATCGGCCTTGGTGACCTCAGGCGGCTTGGGCGTCGGCTTCTCTGGTCCGATGAACTGGTACGCCGCGAGCCCGCCGCCGATGATCAAGAGGAGGAGCAACGCGACGAGGAGACCGCGGCCCTTCCCCTCCTGCGGCGGCTCGTTCACCGCATCCGTGTCCGGGATGGTGGTCACCGGCGTAACCGCGGGGACCGGACTGCCGCTGATGAGCGCTGCTGCCTCCGCCGGTGGGATCCGCGGCAGGTCGACGCTGGGAGCGGCGCGCATCGGTTCGGTGCTCGTCAGACCCGAGGGTCGTTCGAGGTTGAGCGTCGTCTGCTCGGCGTTGTTGGTGATCGCGAGGTGGTAGTCGCCGATCTGGACGACATCCCCCTCGTGCAGCGTGACGGATCCTTCGATGAGGACGCCGTTGACCTTCACGCCGTTGTAGCTGTCGAGATCTTCGATCACCCACCCGTCTGAACCTGGGGTGAGTCGCGCGTGCTGGCGCGAGACGTTCTGCTCGGTGAGCTGGATGGTGTTCCCTGGCTCGCGCCCGATCGTGATCTCCTCTTCCCCCAGAGGGACGATCGTGGTCGCGCCCTCCTCGTCCTCGATGATCAGTCGCAGGGCCATCCGTGTGAGCTTCAGGGTAGGAAGTTCAGCGAATTACTGTCAAGCGAGCCCGTCGCGCCGCAGCGCCGTGTCCGCACGCCCGCGCCCCCCTCGCGGCCGCGATGGCCCACCTCAATAACACCGTTTACCGCCGCCCTTTTTCGCTCCGGCGCGCGAGAATCTCACTCAGCGGGTAAACAGCGATCCCCTCCCGCCAGAGTCGCGGGAGCTCCTCGCGCAGGAGCTCGACGACCCCAGGCGAGGGGTGAGCGATGAGCACCACAGGCGACTCCTGGGCGGCTGCGGCCGCTGTCTTCATCTGGGCCAAAATCGCTTCCGGGCGGGGGTCGTGGTCCAGGAACACGTCCCGGCCCAGCGCGGGCACCCCGGCCGCCTCGGCGGCCGCGAGCCCCTGGCTGTGCGGAGACGTGCGTGAGTCCAGGAAGTAGAGCCCAGCCTCGCGCAAGACGGGCATGACGGCGTCCATCGCGGCCCGATCCGCCGTCAGACGCGACCCCATGTGATTGTTGACCCCGGTGGCGGTCGGAACCCGCCTCAGCGCCTCGGCCAGCGAGTCTCGGAGGCGCTGCGCAGGCTCGCCGACCCGAAGAAAGTGCTCCTGCGCTTCTGCGCCCGTGAGCATCTTGTCGGCGTCGACCGGCTCACACGGGAGATGGAGGAGGATCTCTCGCGGGCGCCGACGATCGGCCCGCAGGCGGAGCTGCACCCCGGCCGCATAGACGCTCCCGGGCAGCACGCTGAAGGTGAGCGGGAAGCGGAGCGCGAGGAGCTGCTCGAAGAGGTGCAGCTCGCGCCCCACGTCGTCGATCACGACCGCCATGTGCCCACGCGCCTCGCCCCACGGGAGGGAAAGATCTCCCCGCGTCTCTTGCCAGCGCCGAGTCCGCGCCACGTTCTGATCGACCAAGCGCTGGTAGATCGCTTCATCCTCGGGCGAGGTCAGCGGCGACGGCGGCGGCGCTTGAGCGACGACGAAGAGCGCCCCCGCTGCGAGCCACCACCCGGCGAGCCACCACCACACCCATCGCGGGGGAGCCGGGGACCCCATCCCGCTAGCCTCGCCGGCCGCCGCGCGCGACCTGCGTCAACGCGCGCAAGTGCTGCACCGCCGTCCGGAGCTGCATGTCTTCGCCCGCCGAGCGCACCGACTCGCTGTCGTCTACGAGCGCGCCGGGCGGATATCCGAAGTCCTCGGGCCGGAGGTGCCGCGGCTGCGCCCGCTCCGGCGCGAGCTCGGGGAGGCTGTCCTTGTAAGGCCGGTAGTCCGTGCCGACGACGACGTCGGGTTGGATGCCGCTGGCCTGGATCAGGCGGTCGTTCGGGGTGTAGTAGAGCGCGATCGTCAGCTTGAGCACCGAGCCGTCGCCGAGCTCGAAGGGCGCCTGCACCGACCCCTTGCCGTAGGTCCGTTCGCCGACGATGAGCGCCCGCCGGTGATCCTGCAGCGCGCCCGCGACGACCTCGGAGGCTGACGCCGACGCCTTGTTCACCAGCACCACGAGCGGGAGCTTCGACCACGAGTGACCCGGCGTGGCGCGCACCTCGTCGAGCATCTCCCCGCGTCGCCCCCGCGTCCGCACGATCGGGCCCTCGTTGACGAAGAGGTCGACCACACCGATCGCCTGGTCCAGGAGACCGCCTCCGTTGTCGCGAAGATCGAGCACCACCCCCGCGAGTCCGGCGGCGCCCGCCTGGTCGCGGAGCGCCCCGAGCGCGTCCGCGAGCTCGCGCGCCCCGGTCTCCGAGAAGTCGCGCAGCCGGGCGTAGCCGAGGCCCTCGCCGAGGTAGCGGCTCGTCACCGCCGGAGCGTCGATCAGCTCGCGCGTGATGGTGAGGGTCCGCACCGTCGGCTCCGCCTTCGAACCTTTAGGCGCCGGGCGCTCGAGGACAAAGCTGACCTTTGTGCCAGGTCTACCGCGCATCGCCTGCAGCGCGCGGCGCAGGTCGAAGAAGTGTCCGACCGGCTTGCCTTCGATCGCCGGGATCAGATCCCCGACGGCGACCCCGGCGCGCTCGGCCGGGCCCTTGGTGACCACCTCTCGGACCTCGAGGACGTAGCGCGCCTGCGGCTCCGTCTCTTGACGGAGCACGACGACCATCCCGACGCCCCCGAAGCTCCCCTCGATGTCCTCTCGCAGCAGCTTCGCCTCGCGCGGCGGCAGAAACTCGCTGTGCGGATCGAGCTCCGCCACCAGCCCCGCGATCGCCCCGTAGATGAGCTTCTCGCTGTCCACCGGACGGACGTAGTAGTTCTCGAGGATCGCCAACGCCCGCGCGAAGAGGTCGAGCTTCTGGTAGCGCGAGTAGTCGACCGGCGCCGGCCGCAGCGCCTCCTGCGCGACCGGTTGCGCGACCGCGTCGCGGATGACCGCGTGGAGACCGGCGCCGCAGAGCATGCTCGTCGCCACCAGCGCGGCCATGGACACGCGGGAGCGCCCCGCCCCGAATCGCAACCCGGCCTTCGACCGTCCCATGCGCCAAGGGTACCGGCCCCGACCTTGGATGCAACTCAGGCCGCTACAGCGCGGCGCGCGCGACTACGTCCCCACCCTCACGAGCAGCCGCTGGTCGCCCCGCAGCTCACGCACTTGAGGCACGAACCGTTGCGGACCATCGTGAAGCTGCCGCACGACGAGCAGGCGTCGCCCTCGTAGCCCTGCATGCGGGCGACGCGGACCTGCTCGCCGAGGTTCGGCGTCGCGGCGCGGACCTTCGGACCGCGCGCCGGTTCGGCGGCGGCCCGCGGCGTGGCGGTGCGGTCTTCGACCTCGATCGCCGGGCGCTTCTTCGCGGAGACCGGCGCGCGCGGGACCTTGGCGCTGAGACGGAGCGGGCCGGGCGTCACGATCCGCTCCGACACGACCTCCTCGTCCGCGAACTCGACGGCCTCGCTCTGCGACTGGTCGCCGAGCGCGTCCGGCTGGAGGTCCTCCTGCTCGACGTGCGCGAGGTCGTTGCGCCCGAGGTAGGTCACGGCCAGCTCGCGGAAGATGTAGTCGATGATCGACGTACACATCTTGATCCGCGGGTGCCCGCCGACCATGCCGTTCGGCTCGAAGCGAGTGAACACGAAGGCGTCGACGAACTCTTCGAGGGGCACCCCGTACTGCAGTCCGAGGCTGATCGCGATGGCGAACGAGTTCATCAGGCTGCGGAAGGCCGCCCCCTCCTTGTGCATGCCGATGAAGATCTCGCCGAGCGTACCGTCCGTGTACTCGCCGGTGTGGACGTAGACCTTGTGCCCGCCGATCGTCGCCTTCTGGGTGTATCCGGCGCGGCGATCCGGCATGCGTCGGCGCTTCGCAAGGTAGCGGTGAACGATCCGCTCCGTGACCTTCTCGATCACCTGCGGCTGCGTCGTCGCGGCCGACTCCGCCTCCGCGCTCGCGTCGACCGTCAACGCGGCGCTGAGCGGCTGGCTGAGCTTGCTCCCGTCGCGGTAGATCGCGTTCGCCTTGAGCGCGTACTTCCAGGACGCCATGTACACGTCCGCGACCTCTCGCACCGCCGCGTCAGCCGGCATGTTGATCGTCTTGCTGATCGCGCCGGAGAGGAAGGGTTGGGCGGCGGCCATCATGCGCACGTGGGCCATCGGCGCGATGAAGCGGGTCCCGTAGCGGCCGCACTTGCTCGCGCAGTCGAAGACCGGCAGGTGCTGCGCGCGCAGGTGCGGCGCGCCCTCGATCGTCATGGTCCCGCACACGAAGTCGTTCGCGCGCTGGATGTCCTCCGCCGAGAAGCCGAGCGCGGGCAGCACGGCGAAGTTCGGGTCGGCGAGCTGGGCGTCCGTGAAGCCGAGCACGTCGCGGCAGAAGTCGTCCCCGAGCACGTAGCGGTTGAAGACGAAGCCGATCTCGAAGGCGCTGGCCAGCTCGGCCTCGACGCGCCCGAGGACCTCGTCGGTGAAGCCCTTGCGCTTCAGGTCCGTGTGGGAGATCCGCGGGCTCCCGACCAGGGTCCCGGCGCCCTTGCAGTAGCGGACGATGTCGGCGATCTGGGTCTCGGTGTACCCGAGCGTGGCCAGCGCCGCCGGCACCGACTGGTTGATGATCTTGAAGTACCCGCCGCCCGCGAGCTTCTTGAACTTCACCAGCGCGAAGTCGGGCTCGATGCCGGTCGTGTCGCAGTCCATCAGCAGGCCGATCGTCCCGGTCGGCGCGATCACCGTCACCTGCGCGTTGCGGTAGCCGTGTTGCTCCCCGAGCCGCAGCGCCGCGTCCCACTCCTCCTGCGCGGCGCGGAGGAGGTACCCGGGGCAGGCGTGCTGGGAGATCCCCATCGGCGCGATCGAGAGCCCCTCGTACTCCCCGCGCGCCGCGTTGTAGGCCGTGCGGCGGTGGTTACGGATCACCCTCAACATCGGCTCTCGGTTGCCGGCGAAGCCCGGGAAGGGCCCGAGCTCACGCGCGAGCTCGGCGCTCGCCTGGTAGCACGCCGCCGTCATCAGCGCCGTCACGCCGCCGCAGATCGCCACCGCGAGCTCCGAGTCGTAGGGGATCCCGCGGAGCATGAAGTAGGTGCCGAGGTTGGCGTAACCGAGCCCCAGCGTGCGGTACTTGTAGCTGCGCACCGCGATCGCCTCGCTCGGGAACTGGGCCATGAGCACCGAGATCTCGAGCACGACCGTCCAGACCCGACAGGCGTAGCGCAGCGCCGCGACGTCGAAGTCGCCCGCCCCGGCCCCCGCCTGCACGATGAACTTCGTCAGGTTCAGCGACGCGAGGTTGCAAGCCGTGTCGTCCAGGAACATGTACTCGGAGCAGGGGTTGCTCGCGTTGATCCGGCCGTCGTTCGGGCAGGTGTGCCACTCGTTGATCGTGGTGTCGAACTGCAGCCCGGGGTCGGCGCAGGCCCACGCGCTGTAGGTGATCTTGTCCCACAGCTCCGAGGCCCGAACTGTCCGATGCACCTTGCCGTCGGTGCGGCGCACGAGGTCCCAGGTCCGGTCCTCCTCCACCGCGCGGAGGAAGCTGTCGGTCACCCGCACCGAGTTGTTGGAGTTCTGCCCGGACACGCTCGAGTACGCCTCGGAGTCCCAGTTCGTGTCGTACTCGGCGAACTCGATCTCGCGCGCTCCTTGGCGCGCCAGCGCGATCGCCCGCTGCACGTAGCTCTCCGGGATCTCCGCCGCGCGAGCGGCGGTGATCGCCTGTCGGAGCCCCTTGTTGTGTCGCGGGTCGAAGCGCTCGTCGCCGGCGTCTCCGGCGTCGTGGCAGGCCGCGATCACCAGGTTGAGGTGGCGGTTGCAGAGCTTGCTGCCGGTCACGAGGGCGGCGACCTTCTGCTCCTCGACGACCTTCCAGTCGGTGAACTTCTCAATGTCGGGGTGGTCGACGTCGACGATCACCATCTTCGCCGCGCGACGGGTGGTCCCGCCGCTCTTGATCGCCCCAGCCGCGCGATCGCCGATCCGCAGGAAGCTCATCAGCCCGCTGCTGCGCCCGCCCCCGGAGAGCGGCTCGCCCTCGCCGCGGAGGGTCGAGAAGTTGGTCCCCGTCCCCGATCCATATTTGAAGAGGCGCGCCTCGCGGACCCACAGGTCCATGATCCCCCCGGGCCCGACGAGATCGTCGGACACCGAGGAGATGAAGCACGCGTGCGGCTGCGGCCGCTCGTAGGCGCTGTCCGAGAGGCGGACCTCGCCGGTCGCGGGGTCGCAGTAGCTGTGCCCCTGCGCGGGGCCGCTGATCCCGTAGGCCCAGTGGAGCCCCGTGTTGAACCACTGCGGGCTGTTCGGCGCGACCATCTGCGCCGCGAGCATCGTGGTCAGCTCTTCGTAGAAGACGCGCGCCGACTCCTCGTCGGTGAAATACCCGTTCTTCCAGCCCCAGTAGGTCCAGCAGCCGGCGAGGCGGCGGAAGAGCTGACGGCTGTCCTTCTCGCCAGATGCACGCTGCTCCGCGGGCAAGGCCGCGAGCGCGGCGGCGTCCGGCTCGCTGCGCCACAGCCACTCCGGCACGCCCTCCTCGGGGACAGCCCGCAGCCGCGTCGGCACCCCGGCCTTCCGGAAGTACTTCTGCGCCATGATGTCCACCGCGACCTGCGACCACCCGCGCGGCACCTCGATGTCGCTCGCCTCGAACACCACCGTCCCATCAGGGTTGGCGATCCGCGAGCTGCGGCGCTCGAATTCAATTCCAGCGAAGGGGCGGGGATGGTCCTTGGTGAACAGCCGGGACAGCTTCATGGCGGGCGGACTCCGGGGAGCGGAAATAGGCGCGCTGCGCGCGGGGTGACTCCTGGGGCGAAAAAGAGCCATCCCACGCCCGAACATCTGCGTAGGTGGTAGGCGCGAGGAAGGGGAGGGGGCCGGGGAGGATGGACCGAGGCACGCGCGAAAGCAAGCACACATCCGAGGATGGACTTGCCGAGGAGCTTCCCTGCCGCACGGTCCAAGACCCCACATCTTGTGGGTGGGGGGCTTTGTAGCACGACATCTTGGGCCTGAGACACTACGCGGTCCGCGCAGCCGCGACTCTTTCCGGCTCCAGGAGTTGCGCGAATCTGCGAGGTCAATTCACAGGAATTTGACCACTTCAGCATCTGTCCAATGGGTTTCCGAAAGCGCGATTTCCACGGGTGTCGCTCGCCCGTACGCGGCCGCGCGAAGCGCACAAACTCGGGGTCAGCTGCGCAGCGTGATTCGCGCTTCACACCCGCCGTGCCCCATGGACTCGTACCTTGCCCCGAGAAAACGTTGCATCTCGCGCGCGAGTTCACTCATCGTCGCGCGAATCCTGGAAGAGATCTCTTCGCCCTGCTCAAAAACCCTCCCGTCGCGATATTTTCCGGGCTTTGTTGCGCAGATCATCGGGATCAGCAATATCCCGAGGAAGCTGCATGACACGTGAAGCCAGTGCCATCTTCCGCGCCGAGAGCGGCGCTCTGGAACGACTCAGCGCGCTCGAGACGCTGAAGGGCCTCAAGAACCGCGACACAGTGACGCTGGGAGACCTCGTCCGTTTCCTCGAGTCGCGGGGACTCTGGGCTCAGTTCGGGAAGATCACCTTCGCGGATCTTCGCGACGGCTTCGGGATCCCCGAGGTGGCGCACGCTGACGAGGCGGGCGGCCGCAAGCGCAAGCGGCGGATCCTCGAGGACGAACTCGCCGACGTGGAGGCCGAGGCGAAGGCGCTCAAGGAGAAGAAGGCGGAAGAGGCGCCCGAGGACGGCGGCCTCTCCACCGACGAGGTCGCGCGCCAGGTCCTCCCCTTCATCGAGGGCAACGGCGACGTCTCGCTCGAGGACATCGCCGAGTACTGCCGCCTCGATCGCAAGGCGCTGCGCCATCACCTCGGCGTGCTCGTCAAGCAGGGTCGACTCGAGCGGCTCGGCGTCGGCCGACACGCCGTCTACTCGACGCTGTAAAAAGAAGAAGCCCCGAGGGGTCTCCTCAGGGCTTCATGAGCGGGGCGGACGGGGCTCGAACCCGCGACCTCCGGCGTGACAGGCCGGCGTTATAACCGACTTAACTACCACCCCGTCCCTCTCACCGAGCGGCGAGAGGGGCCGTGAGAGTGCGACAAGCCGAGCCGGCTGTCAAGACCTCAGGAGCGCGGCAAGTCGGGGGCCCGAACGATCGCCACGAGATTCGCGCCCCACGCGCAATCAGCGCCGAACGCGCCTTCCAGGGCTTCCGAGGTTCGACCGTCGAGTTCGTCCAGTGCAGCCACTGCGAGGGGAGCTGCCCTTCGCCACCATCCGCCGGCCTGAGGCGCATGGAATCGAGGCCCGGCCACGCTGGAGCTGGCCTTCTGCTTGCGACGGAGGCTCATCGCCAGGTCGATGAACGTGAGCAAACTCGGCGCGATCCCAGAAGCAACCTGGGGGGCGCTCCAGAGGACCTCTGTGACCAGGCCGGCGCGGGTGATCGCCTCCATGAGGGTCGCACGCTCGAAGAAGCTGAGGTGATCTCCGAGCTCGAGCGGCCGGAATCGCCGGCCCCAGAGCGGACGCATCAGGTCTCCCCAGTTGGGCACCTCGATCACCGCGAGTCCGCCAGCGGCGAGGTGGCGGCGGATCCACACCAGCCCGCGGACCGGCTCGCGCAAGTGCTCGAGCACGTGCGTCAGCGTGATCAGCTCGTAGCGACCGAGGCCGAGGTCGGTGGCCTCGATGTCGAGAGCGTGCACTTCGTGTCCCGCGGCGAGCGCCTGCTGGCCCGCGGGGGAGCGCTCGATCCCCTCGGTGCGGTAGCCGAGGTCGCGGAGGACGTCGAGGAGCAGCCCGGTGTCGCAGCCGATGTCGAGGGCGCGGGCTCCTTCGCTCGGGCGGCTGATCCGGCCCCCGGAGAGCCGGTCGTAGAGCTGCACAAAGCGGCGCTTACGCTGCGCCGCCGCGCGGGCGCGCCGAGGCGTGCTCGGCCGGTGCGCCGCCCGGACCCCGTAGTAGTCGGCGCTGAGGAACTCGGCGGCGAAGATCCCCGTCGCGTGCACCAGCCCGCACTTCGAACAGCGAACGACCCCGATCCCGTCGCGCTCCTCGAGCACGGGCAGGCCCCCGGGGTGAGCGCACATCGGACACGCCTCGAGCGGTTGGACGACCGGGGTCTCTCCCGCGGACACGGTGATCTCCTCCGACAGACGACACCATACTATGTCAAGCTCCCGGGCCTTGGAGCTCTCTCTCCTCTATAGGGAGGCGCGGTGATGTGCGGGATCGCCGGCATGGTCGGCTTCTGTGACGAGGACCTGCTCGTCGCCATGACTCGGACCCTGGCGCATCGGGGCCCGGACGGCGAGGGCTTCTTCTGCGAGCGCGACGTCGGCCTCGGCCACCGTCGCCTGGCCATCGTCGACCTCGCGGGCGGCGCCCAGCCGATGTCAGACGTCGACGACAACCTCCACCTCGCCTTCAACGGCGAGGTCTTCAACTACGAGGAGCTGCGGCGCGCGCTCGCCGACTACCCCTTCCGCACCCGCAGCGACACCGAGGTGCTGCTCGCGTCGTGGCGTCACGAGGGCGCCGCGGCGCTGCCGCGTCTCCGTGGTCAGTTTGCGATCGCGCTATGGGACAGGTCCTCTCGGACACTCTACCTCGCGCGCGACCAGCTCGGACAGAAGCCCCTCTACTACGCGGTCCTCCCGCCGGGACCGGAGGCGCCGCGCGGAGCGCTGCTCTTCGCGTCGGAGCCGAAGGCGCTGCTCCGCTGCAGCGCCGTCGATCGCGGCCTCGACCTCGCCGCCCTCGACGCCTACCTCGACCTCTTCTACGTCCCGCCGCCGCGCTCGATCTTCGCCGGGATCCGCCAGCTCCCGCCCGGGCACCTGCTCACCTGGCGCGACGGACAGCTCTCGATCGTCCGCTGGTGGGACTGCGAGCCGCGGCCCCCCGACCCGCGACTCACCACCCTCGAGGCGTGGGCCGAGGCGATCGCGCCGACGCTCGAGGAGGCGATCGCGCTGGCCACGGTCGCCGACGTACCCGTGGGCGCTTTCCTCTCCGGCGGCCTCGACTCCTCGACGATCGTCGCCGCGCTCGCGCAGCGCGGCGCCCGCCTCAACACCTTCTGCGTCGGCTACGGGCGCGAGGGCGCATCCTATGAGGAGCGGCCGCTGGCGCGCGTCGTCGCCGAGCGCTTCGGGACGCTTCACCGCGAGCTCGAGCTCGACGTGGACGTGCTCGCCGGCCTCCCAGCCCTCGTCCGCGCCTTCGACGAGCCCTTCGGATCGTGGGCCGCCCTCCTCTCCTACAACATCTCGCGCTTCGCCCGCGAACACGTCACCGTCGCCCTCGCTGGCGACGGCGGCGACGAAGTCTTCGGCGGATACCCGCGCTACCGCGGCCTGCTCCTCTCCGAACACGTCCAGGGCGTCCCCGCGTCGGCCCAACGCGTCGCCCGACGCGCGCTCCGTGCCCTCGGAGAGCCGACCTCGGCTCGCAGCTTGCGCCGCTGGGCGCGCCAGTTCCTCGACGGGTGCTCGCTGCCGCCGAGCGAGCGCTACGCGACGTGGGTCGGCTACGCACCGCCGGACGCGCGTGACCGCCTCTACGCGCCCGCGACGCGGGCCCGCGTGGCCCCGCTGCGCGACCCGAGCTTCGTCGCCGGGACCTTCGACCGACCTGTCTTTGGAGACCTGGTCGCCCGCGCATGCTACACGGACCTCCACGGCTTCCTGCCCGAGAACGTCCTCCGCGGGAGCGACCGCATGAGCATGGCCCACGGTCTCGAGGTGCGGGTGCCCTTCTGCGACCCACGACTGCTCGAGCAGATGGCCGCGGCGCCGACGCCGCTCCGCATCACGATGCTGGCGTCCAAGCGGATCTTGCGGAAGATCGCCGGCAAGTGGCTCCCTCCCGAGGTCCTCGCGCGCAAGAAGCTCGGCTTCAACGCCCCCTTCGGGACCTGGCTCAAGGACCTCGAGGCGAGAGTCACCCGCGAGTGGCTCCACCCCGACGTGATCGTCCGCCGTGGCCTCTTCGACCCGACCGAGATCCAGAGGATGATCGTCGAGCACCGACGCGGGACCCGCGATCACGGCGTCCGACTGTGGTCACTGATCGTCCTGGAAGAGTGGTTTCGGACCTACATGGACGAGCAGCGGAGCTAGCGGCAGAGATCTCCCCGCGGGGTGAGCCCGGCGGAGTCGAGCGTGAACTGTGGAGGGATCTGCGCGCGAACAGGCGCGGCCGGCACCTTCGCAGCTTCGGCTGGCGCGGGAGCCGCCTCAGCACCCTCCTCATCGCCTTCCCACCCGCCCCCTTCATCACCAGCCTCCCCTGCGTCGGCCTGGCCGCCGCTCTCCTCCTCGCCGAGGTCAGGGTCGATCAGCTGCTCGTTGTAGGTGATGAGCACCCGGTCTTGCTTGCGCACGCTCGCGCCGACGATCCGCGTCCTCTGCGGGAGGATGGTCCCGCCGACAGACCGCAGGTCCTCGTGGAGGAGGGACCACATCCGCGCGAGCGTGCCGTCGGGCTGCTTCCGCCATAGCGTGCCGCCAGCGGGCCACCACGCGCCCGCGACGAACGCGAAGCGGAGCTCTTGCTCGTACTCCACGTTACGCAGGCGGACAACCTCGTGACCGAGCCGGGGATCCCAGCGTTGCTCGACCACCTGGTGCGGCGGATGGATCACCGGGGCGCCGCCCAGGACCAGGCTCACCAGCTCGTCGGCGGCGAAGGGCACGCCGAGGAGCCGCTGGATCGCGCAGTCCGCCGGAGGCCCCTGAAAAAAGCCGCTCGGGAGGTTATCCGCGGCCACGTTCCGCAGCGTGTAGCCGCGCTCGTGGAACGCGAGCGAGATGAACTCGTGCCCCGCGACCTGGATCTGGCCCGAGAATCTTCCTGGCTTTTGAGCCAGAAACATGAGGTTCCCGGCGGGCGCTCGGCCGACCCGCACCTTGGCGGCCGGCACCTGCAAGGCGTCCAACTTGGGGACGACCGTGGTGAGAAGGTCCGCCGCGCGCGGCGCCTCGCCCGCGGCGTAGGGGGGGGCGATCGCGGTCGGTCGGCACCCTGGCGCTGCGATCCCCAGGAGCGAGGCGAGGACGATGACGAGATGACGCACGGGCGACAACCCTACTCTTTCCAGGAGCCTCGCGCGAGGTCTCGGAGCGAGACGCTCGCGCGTGCGAGCTGCCATCACCGACGCCCAGAGGAGCCTCGCAGACGCGCTCGCGGGGCGGGTGATCGAAGAGACAGACCGCGCAGCGGCTCCGCGTCGACCACCCGCGCTCGCGCCGCGACGGACGCTACTTGAAGGTCACCTCGTCCTTGGGCAACTCGCGCAAGGTCGTGTCGCCCTTGACGGCGAGGAAGGGCTTGAGCTTGGCGTAGGTCTTCGGCCCGATCCCCTTGATCCGGACGATCTGCCCCGTGTCCTGGAAGGGCTTGCTCGCGCGGAAGTCGACGATCTTCTTGGCCATCGCCGGACCGATCCCGGGCAAGAGCTCGAGCTGCTCCGCAGACGCGGTGTTGAGGTTGAGCTGGCCCTCGAGGGCCGGGGCGGCGTCGGCCGCGAAGGGCGCGGAGAGGGTCGCCACGAGGGCGAGGGTCGGGAGGAAGGACTTGATCAGCTTGTACATGGTGTCTCCTGTCGGCGAGCTGCCGACGCGGAGGACAAGGCAAGTCCGATGCCCCAACCTCGGCCCAAGGATCTCAAGGGGTTGGTACTTCGACGGGAACCACCTGTCCCGCCCGCCGGCCACCTCTGGCCGGCTGACGGGCCGCCCTCACTCCGGCTCGCTCACGAGGTCGAGCGGCATGCAGATCTTCGTGGTCGGGTGGCTGTTCGGTCGCGTGGGTTCGAAGGCGACGTAGACGCCGTTGCTCCCGGTCTCCCGACACTCGTACCCGTCACGGCAGTTGCGGTCGCTCTTACACTCCTTGCGGCAGGTCGTCCGCACGCTCAGGAGATCGGCGCAGAGACCCTCGGGGAGGCAGATCTCCTGGTCCGTACAACGGTTGTAGATCGTGTCGCTCGGGTCGGCGTCGTCGGGAGGTCGCCGATCTTCCCGCTCAGGGTCGCACGCGACGCTGGTGAACTCGGTGTTGAAGACCTGAATGCAGGTCGCCTCGCGCGGGCAGCTCCCGGTCGTGCAACCCTCGATCGTGCACTCACCCCTGCCCTGAGGATCGCGCACGCCGTCGTTGTTGATCCGGTACGAGAGGTCGCAGATCCGCTCGCCGCGGAAGCTGCAGTCCGTGCTGACCCGGCACGGACTGCCGATCCGGCGCTGACAGGCGCCCAGGAGAAGGATTTGCGCGACTAGCGCGGCGACGAACAGGCTCCTGGCCATGGACGCGCGCAGCATACAGGAAGGTGCCGTTTGGGGCACGACGAGATCCGTGGCACCCTGTCGACAAGTGCCCCCCTCCGTCGACGAGCTTCTGGGCCTGTTCCGCGGCCTCCTCGAAGCCCATCGCGGGGCGATCGCCGCGACCAGGCTCGGCGAAGGCAACCTGCGCTGCGAAGGGTGTTTCGACTGCAACCGCTGCCGTTTCTGTGTCCAGTGCGTCCGCTGCGACGACTGCAGCAACTGCGAGCAGTGCCAGGACTGTAAGACCTGCACGAAGTCGAAGCTCAGCCGCGCTTGCTCTCGCTCCGGCTCGCTCGAGTTCTGCGAGGGGTGTGAGGATTCACAGTACCTGATCCTCTGCGTCGACTGTACGAAGTGCTCCCAGTGCTTTGCGTGCGTCGGGCTCTCCGGGGCTGAGTTCTGCATCCTGAACCAGCGCTACTCGCGCAAGGACTACTTCCCCGTCGTTCAGACCTTGCGCAAGCGGCTCGACGAGCTGATCGCGGCGGGCGTCCTCCTGCCCGAGGTCGCGGCGGGACCTCGCGGCGCGTGGCCGCCGCCACTCCTCAGCGCCCCGTCGCCGACGCCTCCGGAGAAGCTGCCCGAGGAGCCCGCGGTCGAGCCCTGGGCCGAGGGCGTCACCCCGCTCCGCGGGCAGCGCGAGGTCGAGGTCGAGGGGAGCGCCGCGGTCTCGTGGGCGCAGCACCCGGCGCGCCCGCCCGCTCTTTGAAGACTCGAGGCCCCGTGCTAAGCGGCCGGCATGGAGCTCACCGGACGCACATTGGCCGTCGTCGGCTGCGGCACGATGGGAGAAGCGATCGTCGCGGGGCTGCTTCGCTCCGGGCTCGTGCGACCTGACCAGGTGATCGTCACGACGCGACGTGACGAGGTGGCGGCGGCGCTGCGAGATCGGCACGGCGTGCGCGCCACCACCGACAACCCGCGAGCCGTACGCGAGGCCGACGCGGTCCTCCTCGCCCTCAAGCCGCAGCGGATCGGCAAGGTGCTGCAGATGGAGGAGGTCGCCCGCCCGCTCGCGCGCAAGCCCGTGATCAGCATCGCCGCCGGCGTGACCCTCGCGCAGCTCCAGGGGTGGTTGCCGGATAGTCCTGTCGTTCGGGCCATGCCGAACACGCCCTGTCTGATCGGCGAGGGGATGACGGTCCTCGCGCGCGGCCAACGAGCTGGCGACGGCGAGGTCGCGCTCGCGCGCCGCCTCTTCGAGACCGTCGGACGCTGCGTCGAGGTCGAGGACAAGCTCATGGACGCGGTCACCAGCCTCGGCGCGAGCGGGCCCGCCTTCGTCTACGTGATGATCGAGGCGATGGCCGACGGCGGCGTGATGATGGGGCTCCCGCGCCAGGTGGCGCTGCAGATGGCGGCGCAGGTCTTCCAGGGCGCCGCGCGCATGGTCCTCTCGACGGGCTTCCACCCCGCGGCCCTCAAGGACCAGGTTACGACCCCCGCCGGCTGCACGATCGCCGGGATCTTGACGATGGAGGACGGGAGGATCCGCTCCGTGCTCGCGCGGACGATCCAGGAGGCCGCCAGGGTCGCAGGAGAGCTCGGGCGCGACAGCGCCGCCGAGCACTGAGGCGGCTTTCTCGAGAAATTGGCCCCGCTGCGCTCACGGTCCCACACTGCGCGGGTCCTCCGTCATGCGCACCGCGCTCAGCCTCGGCTTCCTGCTGGTCCTCCTCTGGGCGAGTTGTACGGTCAAGCTCGGCCGCTACACGCTCGCCGAGCACGTCGACCGGATCGGACAGACCGACGAGGCTCGGGCGCTGCTCGACGGGACCCGCGGACGGATCTCGCCGGCGCTCGAGGAGATGAAGCAGCGTGTCTTCGGCGAGCGCGTCGAAGCGCCGACAGCGCGCTCCAAACGAGACCTCCGCGCGACCACCGAGGCCGGCCCGACCCGCAAGCGACCCGCCGAAGCTCGCGCGGCGCGACCGCCCGCGGACGCGCCCCGCCGACCCTCGAGCGCCGAGGAGACGCGCCTGCCTCGCGCCTCGATCCGCCGCGATCGATCCCTCGACTGAGACCGGGCAGCCGCCTGACGGGGCTCACGGGTCCGCAGGTCCGCTATCCTGCGGCGCGTGTCCCTCGTCCTCACGCTCGCCCTCGCGGCGCTGGCCCCCGTCAGTGACGCCCGGGCCCCGCTCGACGGGGACGAGCCGACCGCGACCGAGGGGAAAGAGAGCGAGCCGACCGCGACCGAGAAGAACACGCCCGGGGCCCGACTCCGCGGGAAGGTGCTGGTGTACGGCAGCCGCGACCCGGTCGCGGGCGCCCGACTCTTGACCGAGGCCGGCGCCGCCGAGACCGACGACGCCGGTCGCTTCGAGCTGTGGCTCCCGCCCGGGCGCCACGTCCTGAGGATCCGAGCGCCTGGATTTCAGGACATGTCCGTCGACACCGCCCTGAAAGAGCGCCAGGACCTCGAGGTCGAGTACCGGCTCGCGCCGGACGTCGTCGGCAACCCCTTCCGCACGGTCGTCCGACAGCAGCGCGAGGTCGCGGTGTCGAGCACCACGCTGCGCGACTCGGAGATCCGCGGGGTGCCCGGGACCTTCGGCGATCCCTTCCGAGTGGTCGGCAGCCTGCCGGGCGCGTCGCAGCTCGCGGGCTTCTTGCCCTACGTGGTCGTGCGCGGCGCGGCGCCGGGCAACACCGGCTACTACCTCGACGGTGTGCGGGTGCCGATCCTCTTTCACGTCGCGCTCGGGCCCTCGGTGATCCACCCCTACTTCATCGACCAGGTCGACTTCTACGTCAGCGGCGCGCCGGTGCGGCTCGGTCGCTACGCGAGCGGGATCATCGAGGGGCGCACGAAGGCCGCGCGGCGCGACCGACCCTTCGGCGAGTTCGACATCCGGCTCACCGACGCGGGCGGCCTGGTCGAGGTGCCGCTGAGCTACAAGTACGACCCCGCCTGCCTGCAGGAGCGGCGCCGCAAGCGGCTCGAGGGCAAGCCCGTCGGCAAGCGGGCGGCGTGTCGACGCGGGCCGGCGCGCGGCTCGATCACCGTGGCGGGGCGCTACAGCTACACGGCCGGGATCCTGTCGCTCGTGCAGTCGACGGCGAAGATCCGCTTCTGGGACTTCCAGGGGCGCTTCGACCACGCGCTCGGACGACGCGGCCAGTACACCGCCTTCGTCCTCGGCAGCTTCGATGAGCTCGGCGAGAAGGTCAGCCCCGATCCCTTCGTCCGCTTCGAGTTCTACCGGCTCGTGCAGCGGGTGCGACACGAGCTCCCGCGCGGCGGGACGGCCACCTACAGCCTCGCGCTCGGCCTCGATCGCACGGGGCTGACCGCGACGCGGACGAACGAGTGGCTCATCGCGCCGCGGGTCGACGTCCGCGTCCCGGTCGGCGAGAGCGGCGCGGAGTTCGGGGCCGGGATCGACCAAGAGTTCCAGATCTTCCGCGCCGAGACGAACCCTTCGATCAAGGCGGGCGGCGCGCTCGAGAACCTGACGCAGCTCTTCAGCGACCGCGTCGTGTCGGCCACGGGGCTCTACGCCGAGCTCCTGTGGCGCAAGGGGAAGGTCGAGATCCGTCCCGGGGCCCGCGCCGACCTCTACGCGCAGAGCGGGAACTCGCCGGTGCTGCCGCAGGCCCGCGCGGTCACCCACGCCTTCGGCGTGGACCCGCGGGTGCTCCTGCGCGAGCGGCTGAGCGATCGCTGGACGCTGCGCCAGAACATCGGCGTGTACCACCAACCGCCCAGCTTCCCGATCCCCGTGCCCGGCATCGAGAGCTTCGGCTTCGAGCGCGGGCTGCAGCGGAACATCCAGGGCAGCGCCGGCTACGAGCTGAACCTGGGCGGAAAAGTGGTGCTCAGTCAGGACATCTACCTCGGGCGGCTGACCAACCTGCAGGACTACGACCTCGCGGCCCTCAGCGGCGGGGCGCAGATCCAGGAGCTCGACGACCTCGTGATCTCGGCGACCGGCTGGGCCTACGGTCTCGAGACGATGGCGCGCCTGCTCCCAGGCCAGCGCGCCTACGGCTGGGCCGCGTACACCCTGTCCCGCTCGACCCGCATCTTCGAGTACGGCGGCCGCGCCCCCTCGAGCTGGGACCAGCGCCACATCGTCAACCTCGTGCTCGGCTACCGGGTGAGCGACCGCTGGGGCCTCGGTGGTCGCCTGCACTTTCATTCCGGTCGACCCTACACCGCGCCGGTCGCCGGCGAGTCCGCCTCGGACGCGCTCCTCTACCACCGCAACAACCGCCGGCTCTCGCCCTTCTTCCAGCTCGACCTCCGCGCCGAGCGGACCTGGAGGTTCCGCTCGTGGAGCCTCCAGCTCGTGATCGATGTGCTCAACGCGACCTACTCGAGCGAGGTCATCGCGTGCGTGCTTCAGGGCGACGCTGCGGGCAGCGCCGGCAACCTCGGTTCGATCGTCAGCGACGCCGCTTGCGGAGCGCGTGGCCTTAGATACATTTTGCCCTCGGTGGGCCTGCGCGGCGTGTTCTAAGGCCAGGTGGCAGTGTCCTGCAGTACATGCCTGCTCGGGCAGGAAGGCGTGAGCATCCGCATGCATGACTGGTCGAAGCGCCAGGTAACATGTGTCATCATGGCTCACGGGTCATCCGACCGAGGAGCTCATCATGAACGAAGTTGCACAGGAAATCGGACGACGGATCAGGCTGTGGCGGACCGCGACTCCTCCCCCCAAGACCCGACGCAAGCGTGAGGGCGAGACCGGATGGCGGCCCCACATGACGATCGAAGAGCTCGCCAAGTCGACCGGCCTCACCGTGACGACCGTCAACAAGCTCGAGCTGGGCTACAAGGCGCCGCGGATCGAGTCGCTCTTGCTGCTCGCCCAGGCCTTCGGCTGCGAGCCGACCGACCTGCTGCCGAAGACCAAGCAGAAGGGCGGACCGAAGGCCGAACTGCTCGACGAGCTCCACGCGGTCGCGGCCCAGCTCTCTCCGAAGCAGATCCGCGACCTGATGAAGGTCGCCCGCACCCTCGAGGGCGGCTAGGCCGGACCGCGCGCGAAACTGGTGCAACTGTCAGGTTGGCAACCCCTCGCCAAGGGGGGTTGCCAACTGCGCTTGGGGGGTCCAGAAGCGGCCTCCCGAAATCACGTGGATCCGGGTTGGAACAAGTCCTGCATCACAGGAAGCATGCACCCAAGCACCCGACCGGTCCTGTTCGCCCGTATCTTCGTCGACGCTGTGATCACTCGGCCCTTGCTGCGCACGCTCCTGGAGCAGCGCCGGGCGGTCGGGTCCGAGGTCGCGCCTCTCCCCGTCCAGACGAACCCGGAGACCCCGCTCCGACGCGCGGCGTGACGTCTGGCCGCGCGGGGGAACCAAGGTGGTCCCTCGAGCGTCTTTCCGTCACGATGAAGCGCATGGCCTGGTCGCGACAGATCCTCGCTTTCTCTCTCGGCGTTGCGACGATGTGGTGCATCCAGGCGAGCACCCCGGAGGTTCAGGCCGGGCCGCGGCTCGGGACCGACGCGTACAGTCGGGCGCTCGCTACCGTCCTTGACCGCTATGTCGACCCGGTCGAACCGGGACAGCTCCTCGCCGAGTCGCTCAAGCAGATCGTCAGCGGTCTCGATCGCTACAGCCACTACCTGACCGCGGAGGAGCGGCAGCTCCTCAAGCAGCGCACCCGCGGCGGTGGGTCGAGCGGGCTGTTGGTCGAGTTCCACCGCGCCGACCTCGGCGCGCGCCAGCCGGGTCGGCTCGAGATCGCCGCCGTCCTCCCCGGCTCGCCAGCGGAGAAGTCGGGGCTCACCCCGGGCGACCAGGTGCTCTCGATCCGCGGCCAGGAGGTCGCATACATGCTGTCTCGGGCTGAGGTCGACCTGCTCCTCACCGGCGCCGACGGCGAGGAGCTCGACGTCGTGGTCCAGCGACAGCACCACCACGGACCCACGCCGCTCCGGCTCGCGCTCTCGGGACAGGTCCGGGCGGTCGTCGACGGCGAGCTCGTCGAGCACCAGGGCCGCAAGGTCGCGCACCTCCGGATCCGCGCGTTCAGGAGCGGCGTCGCCGAGTCGACCCGCTCGATGCTCAAGGTGCTGCGACGCGCGGCCGGTAAGGCGGGCTTGGCGGGGATCGTGCTCGACCTCCGCGGCAACCCCGGCGGCGACGTCACGGAGGCGGTGCTCCTCGCGGACACCTTCGTCGGCGAGGGGGTGCTCGTACGTACGCGAGGGCGCGGCGGACAGATCCTCCGCGAAGAGCGGGCCACGCCCGCGGCGACCGACGTGACCACACCCCTCGTCGTGCTGCAGGATCACCGCTCCGCGTCGGCGTCCGAGCTGCTGGCGGCGGCGCTGCAGGACCACGCGCGCGCGCGCGTCGTCGGCGAGCGCAGCTACGGCAAGGGTACCGTCCAGGACGTCATCGGCCTCGACGACGGCTCCGTGCTCACCCTGACTGTCGCGCGCTATTTCTCGCCGAAGGATCGGATGATCGACGGCGCCGGCGTGGAGCCGGACATCGCGGTCAGCGAGGCCGACCGGCACCCGCAAGCCGCGCTGCGCGCTGCTCTCGCGGCCTTAAACTTCGACCATGTCCCTCAAAACATGGCCTCAACGCCTGGCGGTGAGCGCTAGCCGAGGATCCGGCGGGTGGCCGCGACGCTGAGCGCCAGCTCGCGCTCGCGCGGGCCGAAGTTGCCGCCGAGGCAGGCTACGTACAGGGTCTCGCCGAGGATCTCGATCGCCTTGACGCTGAGCCCGCGTTCCTCGCCGTCTCGCTTCACGCACGCGCGCGCCCGCCCGCGCCCGACGATCGGAGCGACCGCCGCCAGCATGGTCAGGTCGAACTCGGTCGAGCTGTTCGAGACGACCGTCCCGTTCTCGTCCGCGATCATCACGAGGTCGAGCCCGCCGCGGGACACCGCACCGTCGAGCGCGGCGATGAGCGCGGACTTCGCGTCCGGCGGACGCTGGCGCCGACGCTCGTATAGAGGTTTGCCCGGCCTCGGCAGAGGCGGCAGGCGCAAAGGGGACTTGGGGGTCGGCTGAACTTCCATGGGTGCGGCTCCGTTCGTCGGCCAGAGGTACGGTTTGGTAATCCTAGATCCTACATGTGGGTTCTGTCGAAGAAGTGACCGAGTCTGATGCGCGATCCCGATTACCCCGGATGAGCGCTCTAAACCTGAGGAGCCGAGGCGCGCGCAAACCGGCTACACTTGCGCCATGCCGATTGAGGGCGCGGAAGTCGAGCAGGTCCGCCAAGCGCTGCTGCGCTATGCCCAGTGGGACCAGGTCCCCGAGGAGACGATGACTGAGTTTTGTCGCGGCGCGAACCTCGTCGAGGTGAAGCGCAAACGCTCGGTCTTTCGTCGTGGCGAGCCGGGTCCGGGGTTGTTCATCGTCAAGTCGGGCGAATTCAAGCTGAGCCTGATCTCCTCTGAAGGGCGCGAGCAGATCCTGTACCTCGCGGAGCCGGGCAAGTTGATCGGCGAGGGCTTCCTGCCGCGCGACGTTCAATGCGCGGCGTCGGCCTTCGCCATGGTCGACTCCGAGGCCTGGCAGTTCGAGACCGACCACGTGATCGGTCTGATCGGGCGCTCCCAACCCCTCGCCTTCGCGCTGATGCGCCACATGGCGTTCCGCGCGAATCGACTCATCGACCTCGTGCTCGACCTGTCCCTTCGGTCTGTCGAGCGCCGCCTCGCGTCGTTCCTCCTCTCGCTGGCGATGCGAGCGGGCGCAGAGTCGGGGAAGTCCTGCGTGATCCCCCGGCAGCTCGACATGAACACGGTCGCGGCTCGCCTCGGCACGGTGCGCGAGGAGATCTCAAGGGCGCTCAACCGCATGCAGCGCGAGGGCATCCTCAGCCTGAGTCGGCAAGAGATCGT
>CAZMML010000004.1:0-21477 GCA_964567335.1 uncultured Nannocystis sp.
CTTCTTGTAGAAGGCCTGCAGCGGCGGCACGACCTCGTCGCGGAAGAGGCCCCAACCGCGCACGTCGCCGAGGTCCTCGCCGGTCTCGTCCTCCCAGCGGCCGAGCAGCTCGCGGAGCGGGGCGACCTTGCCGATCTCGATCGGGGCGCGCCGCTGGCCGCCGAGCTCGGCCCGGAGCGCCGCGGCGGCGTCCGCGGTCCGCTGCGCGAGTTCGCGGTTGCGGGCGTCGCTGCCGCTCGCGCTGACGCCGACGTAGAGGCCGAGGGCGGCGAGGCCGGCGCCCAGCGCGCCGCGGCGGAGGGCGCTCCGCCGGGCGGCGCGCTCGCTCGGGCGAGCCAGGCGCGCGTCGCGGAGGATCACCCGCGACACCAGCTCGTCGAGGAAGGCGCGCCGGCTGGCCTGAGCGTCGGGCGACGGCGGGGCGAAGGATCCGCCTGTCTTCCGGGCCAGCTCGTCGAGCACCGCGTCGAGCGCGGGCTCGCCGTCCTGCAGCGCGCTGGTCAGGAACACGCCGCGGAGGCGCACCGGGTCGGCGCCGCGGACCGCGAGGAGCTTGGCGGCGATCGTGGCGAGCGGCTCCTGCAGCGCGGCGACCTGCTGGACGAAGGTGTAGATCCGGCCCTGGCGAGGGAGGTCGGGCTCGCGGAAGCGGCCGAGCAGGCGCAGCGCGCGACCGTCGAGCCAGCGGCAGAGGGCGTCCCAGCGCCCGCGCAGCTCCTTGAGCGCGAGCTCCTCGCTGCGGCCGTCGGGGAGCTCGAGGCCGAGGGGCCCGCTCACCGACTCGAGCGAGCCCAGCACGTCGCCGAAGCCCGAGAGGCGGTCGAGGCGCGTGACCACCAGGAAGATCGGGACGTGCACCTGCAGCGCGGTGACGACGTCCTGGACCGAGGCGGCGAGCGCCTCGGCGAGCTCGGTCGCCCGCGCCGCGGGGTCCGGCGCGCCGGCGAGGTCGTCCGCGGCGACGCAGAGGACCACGCCGCGGATCGGCAGCGGGCGCCGGGCGAGGAGGCGGAGCGCGGCCTCCCAGGAGCGCCGCAGGTCGTCGCGCCGGGCGAGCGCCTCGGGCACCTCGACGAAGACGGCCTGTCCCGGGGCGCTGAAGCAGCGCGGGCGATCCTCGGGGCTCGCCGCGTTGACATCGGCGCCCTTGACGACCCCGTCCTGATCGATCTCCGGCTGCTTCTTCGGGTGCGGCCCGCCGCTCAGGCGCGTCGTGCCGTGCCCTCGGGGCCCGAGGACCAGCACCCAGGGCGCCTCGAAGGGGGCCGCGAGGAGGCGCGGCCGGGCCGGCGCGCTGGCCCGCTGGTGCCGCGCGAGCTGGCGCAGCGCGCCCGCGAAGGCGCGCGAGCGTGCCTCGCGGTCGAGCTCCTCCTGGCTGACCTGGCCCTTGGCCCTGGCCACCTGGTCGCGGCGGCCCTTGAGGTAGCTGATGAACGTGACGATCGAGGCGATCACCACGACGACGGCCATGAGCGCGGCCGTGTACCAGACGTACTCCTGCGGCAGGCGGAGGAAGCGGACCGCGGCGACCACCGCGGCGAGCACCGCGCCGCAGAAGGTCAGGACGTAGATCATCCGCTTCACCGCGCGCCCTCCTCGAGCGAGGCGGCGAGCGCCGCGGCGTCCTCGCCGAGCTCCGCGGCGTAGTTGCAGTGCATCGCCGCCGCGACGAGGAGGAGCAGCGCGCCGACCCAGAGCGGCAGCCGCGAGGGCGCCCGCGGCTCGCGCCAGTCCGCGGCGGCGGGCGCGGGCAGGCCCTCGCCCGGGGCGAGGCGGTCACCCAGCTTGTCCTCGACGCGCTTGCAGAGCTGGTCGAAGCCGCGCTCGTTGACCCGCGCGACGTACTTGCCGCGGAAGCCGAGGAAGAGGCAGGTCGCGTAGACCTGCAGCACGTCGAGCGCGTCGTTGTCACCGGGGCGGGTGGCGAGGAGCTTCTCGAGGTTGACGAAGAAGTTCTCGCCGGCGCGGACCTCGTTGAAGTAGTCGCGCTGCAGGAGGTGGTCGACCCAGTAGTCGGCGACGGGGCCCGGCCGGGCCTGCGCGACCTCGTCGATGAAGGCGACGAGCGCGTACTTGATCAGGCGCGCGTGCTCGGCGCTCCAGCCGGCCTTGCGGGCGGCGGCCTCCATCGCGTCGACGTGGTCGATCGCGCTGCGGTGGAGGCGGGCGACGTCGCGGACGCCCTCGGGCTGGGTCAGCAGCAGCGCGTGGTCGAAGCAGGCCCGCGTGACCTCGGAGACCCGGTGCATGTCAGTCCTCGCGGGCCAGGATCCCCATCAGCGTCACCTTCGCCCGGCGCGGGTCGTAGGGCGGCTTGATGTAGATCGCCACCGTGCGCTCGTTGAGCACCTCGCGCCAGTGGGGGTCGTCGGTGGTGACCAGGAAGTAGACCTGACGCGGACGGATCGGGATCTCGGGTGGCGGCCGGTGGGCCGTCTTGAGCGGCACGCCGAGGGTGTTGTTCTTGACGACCAGCGGGATCCGCTTCCACGAGGCGATCTTGGCGAGCTCGGGGATCTCGTTGGCGATCTGCTGCTGCTCGCCCTCGGCCTCGACGGCGAGGACCCACTGGGTGCAGCGCTGGAGGCGGTCGTCGCGGAGCTCGCCGATCCACGAGTTGTCCTGGCGGGCCCGCAGCGGCACGACGACGAAGGCCTCCTGGATCACGAGGCCCAGCAGGCGCCGGATCTCGGGCACCAGCTTGCCGAAGCTCGCCTGCAGGTCGGTGTGCTGGAAGGCCGGCAGCTCGGCGGGGTCGCCCTCCGAGGCGAAGGTCATCAGCGCGCCGCAGAAGCGCGAGAGCTCGACGTATGCGGCCCACGGCGGAAGCCCCGGCGACTCCGAGATGTGCCGGAGCACGGGGATCGTCCCGCTCAGCGCCTGCAGGAAGAGGTAGCGGGTGATGTCCTGGGCGTTGAACTCGATCCGCACGCCGTCGCGGGTGCGCCGCTCGTCGGCGAGGCGGCGGCGCTTGGTCACCGCGAGGCTCAGCACCTCCTGGAGGCCGGCCATGAGCACGGGCGAGGCGCCGATCGCGAGGCAGGGCGGGATGTACTCGTCCTGCAGGCGGAAGCCGCCGGTCTCGTCGCGCACGAGCTCCGCGACCTTGATCGCGGCGTAGTCGTCGCGCGGCTCGCTGCCGAAGAGCAGCGCGAGGTTCGGCTCGCTGAACTGCAGCTCGCGCTCGCTGCGGGCGAGCGTCAGGTCGAAGACGCTGCGGCTGGTCGTCCGGTAGCGCTGGAGGCCGGCCGTGACCTCCGCGCCGGCGTAGTTGGCGACGCCCTCGCGCATGGTCGGCAGGCCGAGGAACACCTCGACCGAGCGCATGCTCGGCGGGAAGGCCGGGGCGATCGGGCGGGTCGGCGGGCGGCTCGCGCTCGCGGGCTCGACGGTCACCGCGGTCCCGTCGGGCATCACGCCGCGGAAGCTCAGCAGCGCGAGCTGACCAGCCTTGATCGCGCCGGCGTCGAAGGTGAGCGCCGAGACGCCCCAGTGGTTCGGCGTCAGCGCCGCCAGCCGCGCCGCGAGGTTCTGCTCGTGGTAGAGGTCCTGCTGCTGCATGTGCTGCGGGCACAGCAGCATCCCCTCGTTCCACACCGGTCGTCCGCTCACCATCGCGTCTCCCTCTCTATGGCTCTCCGGGCAGGTGCGGGGCCGTCGGCTTCGACGGGGTCGTCGGCGCCCTGGGGGTCGTCGGGGTCGTCGGGGTCTTCGGGGTCGTCGGGGTCGTCGGGGTCTTCGGGGTCGTCGGGACGTCGGGGACGGAGGGCGTGCCGCGCTTCTTGCCCGGCTTCTTCTTCGTCGAGGAGGGGGCCGCGCAGACCGTCTCGAAGGCCTCGAGCTCGAAGCCCGCGGGCGCGAAGGCGCCGCCCGCGAGCTCGCTGCGCTCGATCGAGACGTAGAGGCAGGGCATGACGGGGTCGTCGCCGCGGGCCTGGGCGGCGCACTGGTCGTCGCGCGTGCCGGCGGGGACGGCCATGCTCGCGTACCAGGCGGTGCCGATCGTCTCGCGGAACCTCGCCGCCACCACGAGGTGGGTGGTGTTCGGCTTGAGGCTGAGGGCGATCTTCTCGCGCGAGCTCGGGTAGGCCTTGAGCTCGCGCGAGTCGACGAGCTCCTCGCCGAAGAAGGCCGGGCCCTGCTCGTCGAGGGTCGCGGCGTCGAGCGGCTCGTCGAGGCGGGTCGCGCCGGAGAGCTGGTAGACGATCAGCGTCGTCGGCCAGGACTTCCCGTCGTCGCCGAGGTTGGCGACGTCAGAGATCTGCAGCAGCGCCTGGACGGCCGGCGGCGACTCGCAGGGCGGCTTGAACCCCTTCGGCTTGCAGGCCGCCGCCAGCGCGAGCCCCACGGCCAGCGCCGTCGCCCCGCTCAAGACCCTGTGACCCCGCTTGTCCGCGGGGCGCCCGCCGACGTCGCCCCCTGCCACCAGGCGACGGTATCAGAAGCCGACGCGACCCCGCACGCGAAGGATCCGCTCACAGGGTCGGCTTCACGCCGGTCGAGCGGAGCGCGCCCTCGTCGTCGTCACGCGCGAAGATCTCGACGATGTCGCCGTCGCGCAGCTCGGCGATCTGGACCACGATGTCGCGCCCCGCGAGCGAGCGCCGCAGCGCGAGCGCGACGTCGAAGCAGCCCGCCGCGTACGCGCGCAGCCCGGCCGCGTCGGCCCCGGGCGAGGCGAGCGCGAGCATGGCCTGAAGCCGCTCGATCCCCTCCTCGACGCCCTCCGCCACCAACGCCGCCACGGTCGCGCCGCCGCTGCGGCGCGCCGACGCGCAGACCTCGGCCGCCTCGGCGCCGACGAGATCCTGCACGAAGAGCCAGTCGGGTCGCAGGCGCAGGGCGCTGCGGAGCGCGGCGAGCGGGTCGCGGGTCGCGTCGAGGACCAGCGCGCGGCTCGCCAGCGCCGCCGCGAGGGGCGAGCGGTGCGCCGCGACGACGCGCGACTCGCCGGGCAGCTCGCTCGCCAGCGCGCCGAGCAGCGCCCCCGCGTCGGCGCGGCTCGTCGCCGCCAGGAGGACGTTGCGGCCCCGCAGGAGCGCCCCCGCGAGCGCGTCCGCGGCCGGCTGCGAGAGCGCCTTGCGCTCGACCACGCGCGCGAGCGTGACCGGCTCGCCCGCGGCCCGCGAGAGCGCGAGGAAGGGCCCGCCCGGGGCGACCGGCGCCCCGACGGCGTGGACCGCGACGCCGTCCTGGGTGACGCCCTCGGCGATCGGCGCGACCGGCGTCAGCTTGGCGCCGATCAGCCGCTCGAGCGCGAGGTGCACGGCGCGCTCGCAGGAGAAGCGCGCCGGGTGGCGCACGCGCTGCTCCCCGCGCCGCACGTCGATGTAGCTCGCGCCCGCGACCAGCACCTCGGAGACCGCCCCGTCGGCGAGGATGTCGGTCAGCGGCCCGACGCCCGCGACCTCGCGCGCGAGCCACTCCGCCCACTGCCGCCGCTGCCGCGGATCGAGGGCGGGGAGGTTGCGCTCCACCGCCTCGCGCGCGGCGGTCAGCGCGCGCGCCTGCGCCTGCGGCCCCGGGGGCTCGCCGAGCATCGCCTCGAAGACCTGGCGGAACGCGAGCTCGAGCCCCTCGGCGAGCGAGCGCGGCGGCTCGGCCTTCGGCTCGGCGGCGCGTGGGGGCTCGGGCTCGGGCTCGCGAGGCGGAGGGGCGTCGCGGCGGGCGCGGCGCGGGAGCTCCGCGTCGCCCCGCTGTGTGCCCGGACGCCGGCTCGCGCCCGGCCTCGCCACGACGGGCGTGGGCTCGGGGGGCTCCGGAGGGGGGAGCTCCAGCTCGGTCTCGACGCGGTAGGCGCCGCTCCCCGCCGGCCCGATCGGCAGGATCTTCGGAGGGCCCGCGGCCTCGGCGTCGATCGGATCGGCCGGCGTGAGCTCGGCCGGGCCGTCGAGCTCGGGCGGCTCGTCGAAGCCGCCGCCGGACGAGTAGCCGTCATACTCCTCGAGCGGGGCCTCCTCGTGCTCGTGCGGGTGCGCGCCCTCGTCCGCGACGCGCTCGAAGTGCAGCGTGAACACGCCGACGTCGACCGCGTCGGCGGGCTCGAGCACGACCGGACCGCGCACGAGCTCGCTGTTCACGAAGGTCCCGTTGGTCGAGTTGTTGTCGATCAGCACGATCCCGTCGTCGTTCTCGAGGACCCTCGCGTGGACGCTGGAGACCCGGTTGTTCGGGAGCACCACGTGGTTCTTGTCGACGCGGCCGATCGTGATCTGCGGCAGCGTGAACTCGTGGACCTCGTCCTTGTTGGAGCCTTGGCGGCGGATCTTGACGCGGATCATCGGCGGATGCTCCCGAGCCGAGGCGCCCGGCGGGGCCTCGCGCGCGCGCGCATCGGCCCCGTGATTGACTCGAGTCAGAGGGGAAGGTAAGCACACCAATGGTACCCATGAGCCAGGTGGATCGGCACACGAATCGGCCGCCGCGACGAAGGTGCTCGGCGCTCGCCCTCACCCTCACCGCGGCCGGGCTCACGCTCGCGAGCGCATGCGCCCGCCGGCTCGAT
This sequence comes from uncultured Nannocystis sp., assembly GCA_964567335.1. Classification (GTDB taxonomy): domain Bacteria; phylum Myxococcota_A; class Polyangia; order Nannocystales; family Nannocystaceae; genus Nannocystis. The sequence continues at coordinate 6,506 of CAZMML010000004.1, forward strand.
CTCACCCCCGCTGAGCTCGCGCGGATCAAGGAGAAGGACGACGAGCTCGCCAAGCTGCGCGTCTTCCCGAGCAAGAAGCTGATCTCTATCTACAAGGAGTCGTCGGTCGAGCAGACCTACGAGGTCGACAAGCGCAAGATCACCGAGCGCGGCGCGTTCCGCCCGATCGAGCGGATCATCAGCCGGGCCACCCCAGGCAAGGTGGTCTCCGCGACCGAGCTCAACGGCATGCCGGTGCTTTGGGTCAGCTTCGACAACGACTGCGCCGACACCGCCTGCGCGTACGGCTTCGTCCTCACCGAGCACAACCTCTACTCGCTCTTCAAGGTCCCGGACCGCGAGAAGTACGAGACGCCGCTCAGCTACCGCCGGAACACCTACAAGCGGAACGAGCTCCGCCACACCAAGCAGCGCTCCCTCGCCGAGGCGAACGAGGTCTTCGCGGCCACGCGGCGCTCGGGCAAGGTGCTCACGATCGACCTGACGATCCGCAAGGATGTCTACCGCCCAACCCGCGCCGACAAGGAGCGCGCCGGTGGCGTCGACTGAGCGCCCTGGAGGGGGGCAAGGTCGAGCGGGGCTCTGGGTCGGCGCGGCGGCGTGCTCGCTGCTCGCGCCGATCGTCGCACAGGGCCTCACCCGCGTCCTCACCGCGTGGACCGGCGGACCCTTCGAGGCGATCTCCGTCGCCGCGGCCGCGACGGCGCCGGTCCTCGTCGCCGCGGCGCTCGCCCTGGTCCGCGGGTCCGCGCGGCCGATCGACGTCGGGGCCGCGGCGGCCGCGGGGGCGCTCGTCGCCCTCGGGCTCGGCGCCTCGGCGTCGACCTTGATCGCCGGGCTCCTCGGCGCGCTCGCGGCCGCGTGCCTGCCGCGCGTCGCCGCCTCGGTCCCGCTGCCCCGCGGCCCTGCGGCGTCGATCCTGTGGGGCCTCGTCACGGTCCTCGCGGTCCTGCAGTTCTGGCGCATGAGCGTCTTCATGGCCGATCCCGCCCAGCGCTGGGGGGCTCTCGGGGTGAACAAGTTCATGTACGAGCACAGTTGCCTGTCGAGCTACGTCCACGGCGCCGAGCTCGCGCGCCGCGGGGACGCGAACATCTACGACGACCGCTACGCCTTCGAAGAGTCGGAGCAGACGCCGGAGCTGCCCTCGGCGATCGACGTGCGGCCGTTGACGATGGACAGCTACGAGTATCCGCCGCTCTTCCTCCCGCTGCCGCGGCTGCTCCTCGCTATCACGGAGGACTTCCTGTCGATCCGCGCGCTGTGGTTCATGCTCACCGCCGCGGCCGTCGTCGCGGCGGCGCTCGGGCTCGCCCGCTGGCTCGGCGGCGACGCGACGCGGCGGGCCGGGCTGCTCGCGGTCCCGCTGGCGATCGCCCCGGCCGCGTTGGTCACCGCGTACACCGGGAATTTTCAGCTCACGGCGCTCGGCTTCTCGGCGCTGGCGATGGTCTGGATCGTCTCGGGGCGGACCCGCAGCGGCGCGGCGCTGCTGGCGTTCATGATCGGGGCCAAGATCTTCCCCGGCCTGCTCGCAGTGTGGCTGCTCGCCTCGCGGCGCCTCGCGGCGCTGGCCTGGACGGCCGCGTTCGGGGCGCTCTACGCCCTGCTCGCCCTCGTCGTCGGCGGCGCGCGCCCCTTCGTCGACTTCTTCTCGTACCACCTGCCGCGGCTCGCCAGCGGCGAGACCTTCCCCTTCCTGACCCAGGCGCCCGCGATCTCCTCGAACCTCGGCCCCTTCGGCACGCCCTTCAAGCTCCACGCCCTGGGGCTCCTGGCGGAGGCCGACGCGTGGGCCCTCGCGCGGCCCCTGTCCTGGGCCTTCACCTTGCTCGCGGTGGTCACCGCCCTCGTCGCCGGCGAGCGCGCGGGCGCGGCGGAGGGGCCCCGCGCCCGCGCCATCCTCGCGGCCTCGTGGTTCGGCCTCCTCGCCCTCGGCGCGCTCCGCAGCCCCTTCGCGCCGCCGGGCCTGCTCGTCGCGCTGCTCTGGGGTCTGTCCTTGAGGGCAGCGGCCGCCGAGGCGCGCGAGGAGACCGTCCGCGTCGGCGCGCTGTGGGTGCTCGTGCTGCTCTTCATCCCGGCGCCGACGCCCGTCGGGATCGCCGTCTCGCTGGTCGCCCAGGTGTTCGTCGTCGGCCTCGCGCTGCAGATGGCCCTCGCCCGTCCGCACGCCTGAGGACGTCCCGCGCGCACAGGATCGCGCTCGGACCTGCGGCGACCGAGGGCCCCCGGCCGCGGCGGCGGGTCCGCGCCCCCGCGCGAAGTCCCTGGTCACATGTCCGGATGGACATCTGCCCGGGCGCCGCCTGTGGCATAAAGGAACATGCCCTCGGACGGCGTCTCAGCGGAGCCGCTCGCGGCCGAGGACCCGCGCCAGATCGGACGCTTCGTCGTGCAGGGTCGGCTCGGCGCCGGCGCGATGGGGGTCGTCTACGCCGCCTACGACCCGCAGCTCGGGCGGCGGGTCGCGGTCAAGCTGCTGGCGAGCGGCTCGGGCGGGCCGGACGAGGCCTGGCAGGGCCGGCTCCTGCGCGAGGCCCAGGCGCTGGCGAAGCTGTCGCACCCGAACGTGGTGCAGATCCACGAGGTCGGCGCGCACGCGGGGGGCGTCTTCCTCGCAATGGAGTTCGTCCTTGGGGTGTCTCTCCAGACATGGTTGACGCGACAGCAGAGGAGCTGGCGCGAGATCTTGGCGGTCTTCGTCGAGGCGGGGCGCGGCCTCGCGGCCGCCCACACGGCGGGCCTGGTCCACCGCGACGTGAAGCCGGAGAACATCCTCGTCGGCGACGACGGGCGCGTGCGCGTGGTGGACTTCGGGCTGGCGCGGCTCGCGGGGGACCCCGAGGAGGAGACCGGCGCGACCGCGTCGCTCCCGGGGGCGGCGCTGGCGAGCCCGACGCGGACCGCCCCGGGCGCGCTGGTCGGCACCCCCGCGTACATGTCCCCCGAGCAGTTCCGGGGCCAGCCCGCCGACGCGCTCTCGGACCAGTTCAGCCTCTGCGTCGCGCTCTACGAGGCGCTCCTGGGCGAGCGGCCCTTCGTCGGCGCCACCGCGCGCGAGGTCTCGCGCAGCGTCCTCAGCGGCCAGATCGCGGCGCGGCGCGGCGCGCCCCGCCTCCCCGGCTGGCTCCTTCGGGTCGTCCTCCGCGGCCTCAGCAGCGAACGCGCGGCCCGCTGGCCCGACGTACAGGCGCTCGTCGACGAGCTCGCGCGCGACCGGAGCTCGGGCCGCAGGCTGGCACTCTGGGCGGCCGCGCTGGTCCTCGGCGCGGGCGTCGTGTTCGCCGTGATGTCCTGGGTGGTCGCGATCCAGGCGCGGCAGGGACGCGAGCGGGCCGAGGCCACCGCGACGGCCCACCTCGCGGCGGCCAGCGCCAGCATCGACGCGCTCCTCGCCGAGGGTCGGACGGCGCAGGCGGCGGCGGTGCTCGAGGTCTTCCTCGCGGTCCCCGAGCACCGCGGCACGAGGGCCGTCGCCCGCGCGCTCCACGAGTGGGGCGGACGGATGAAGGCCCGCGGTGATCGTGCCGCCGCGCGGGTCGCCTTCGCCCGCGCCTACTCGGCGGCCGCGGACGCCGAGACCGAGCTCGCGGTGCTCGGTGAGCTCGCGACCCTCTTCCGCGACGAGTGGGCCTGGGACTCGCTCGCTAGCCTCTGCGTCGTCGCCGGGCCGGCCCCGTCGGGGCACCCGCGACAGATCTCGTGCGCGGAGGCGGCGCTGGCGCGTCGCGACCTGAGGGGTCCTTTCCTGGGGGAGCTCGAGGAGCTCGCGCCGATCCTGACCCCATGGTCCTCCGGGATCCGCACGGACCGCAGCGCCGACGTCGGCGGGCTCGTCGCCGGGTCCGACCCGCCGCAGCTCTTCACCTACCACCGCCAGTCCGGGCGCCTCGAGGTCGTCCGGAGCGACCTCTCGCTCACGCAGGTCCGCAGCGTCACGCAGGCGCGACTCGCGGACCGCCCGGGCCTCGGCCCCGTGTCCCTGGAGCCCGGGTCCGGCCCGCTCGCGCTGACCTGGAGCGCCGCGCAGCGCCGCGTGGCGCTGGTGGGCGCGGCCGGCGAACAGGCGTCCTTCGCCGCCGACGAGCCCCTCAGCGTGGCGCCCGCAGACCTCGACGGCGACGGCGCGCGCGAGCTCTACGTCGGCACGGGCCCCTTCGGCCGCGAGCTGCTCGCGCTCCGCCGCGTCGACGGGGCGTGGCGCGTGGAGCACCCTCACCCCGGCACCGACGCCACGAACTCCGACATCAACGCGCTCGTCGCGGCGGACCTCGACGGCGACGGCCGCGACGAGCTCACGCTCGCGGCCGGACCCTGGCGCGCCTTCGACGTCCGCGTGCTCCGCCCGGGGGACGGCGAGGGGCTGGAGCTCGTCGCCCGCCGCAAGCTCGGCAACGTGGCCGCGCTCGCCGCCCTCCGCCTCGGCGACCAGCGGGTCCTCGTCGCCGCCAAGACCGACGCCTACCCGAGCCGTCTCGCCTTCCCCGCGGGGCCCGCCGCGGGGCCGCCAGCGGGCCTCTACCTGCTGAGCCTGCGCGGGCGGGAGCTCGAGACGGTCGGCTTCCTCCCGGCCCCGAGCCGCGCGGGCTCGCCGCGGCCGCACGACTTCTCTCGGATCTTCGTCGGCGACATCGACGCGGACGGGCGCGAGGACCTCGTAGCGACCGCCCTCGACCCCGAGGCCGGCCCGCTCGTTACATGTCTCTTCCGCCAGCTCGAAGGGGAGCGCTTCGCCCGCGCGACGCTCGGCGGCCTCGAGCCGCTCGCCCTGACCAACCTCGACGACGACCCCGCGCTCGAGCTCGTCGCCCGCGGCGTCGGTCCCGGCGAGGGACAGCTCTGGCTGCTCGGCGCCGGCGGCGAGCGGCCCGCGGCGTCGGGCGCCCCCGCGAGTTCGCCGCTGCCGAGCCTGCCCTCCTCGCAGGCGCCGCCCCTCGCGGCGGTCTCGACGCTCTCGGACCCGATCCTGATCCGCTCCTGGCAGCGCGCCGAGCAGCTCGCCGCGCTGGGGCTGAACGCCGAGGCCGCGCGCAGCGTCGACGACCTCAGCCGCTTCTCCGCCGAGCCGCTCGCCCACGCGCACGTGCTACGCCGCGCCGCCGAGCTCTACGAGGCGGCCGGCGAGATCCTCGCCGCCGCCGAGCGCTTCGAGGGGGCCGTCGAGGAGCTCGGCACGCCCGCGCTCGAGGGGGCCGCCCGCTGCTACGAGCAGGCGGATCGCTTCGCCGACGCGCTGCGGATCGACCGCCTCCTCGAGGTCAGGAGCGACCTCCCCCGCGCGGAGGCGCTGCGCGTCCGCAACCGGGCCCAGCAGCTCGCCGAGATCGTCGACGAGGTCCCGCGCGCCGAGCTCCTCCTGGAGGCGTCGCTCCAGCAGTCGTGGCTCTTCGACGACCCCTTCGCGGCCCACCGCGACCTCAGCAGCCGGGGCCTGCGCGTCGACGCCTTCGCGGGCCGCGGCCCGATCGTCCGCGCCCCAGTCGAGTGGTCGTCGAGCACCCTCGGCTTCTCGGTCGACCTCGAGCTGCTGCGCGCCGAGTGGGGCTCCGGGCTCGTCGTCGGCCTCCGCCTCGTCGGCAGCCCGAGCCCCGTCGCCGCGGTGGGGCTCGAGGTCCTCGGCGGGGGCGGCGTCTACCGCCGACGTCTCGTCTGTCACGTGCCCGGCGGGCGGGAGCCGCATGTCCTGGTCGAAGAGCCAGGTGATGACACGGAGCGCCCGGCCCAGATCCGCCTCGATCTCGACCTCTTCCCCGGCCTCGACCTCGTCACCTGCTCGGCGCGTCTGGGTCAGGACGCCGCGCCGAGGACCCGGCGCTTCCACCTCGGGGGTGACGCGCCGCTCGCACCCGGTCGCTACGAGCTCGTCGTGCTGCCGCGCGACTTCGCGGCGCCCTCCGGGCTGTGGTCCCGCGCCGAGCTCCGCAGCATCGAGCTCCGCGGCGCGAGGCTCGTCGGCGGCTTCGACGAGGGCCCGCGGCCCCGCGCGGCGCGTCTCCTGGTCCAGGGCGACTTCGAGGCGACGCTCGCCGAGCCCGGCCTCGCGCCGCTGTGGCGCGCCTTCGCCCTCTCCGAGCTCGGTCGCTGGCCGGAAGCCAGCGAGCAGCTGCGCCGGATCTCGGTCGACGACCCGGAGGCCAGGGCCGACCTCGCGGCCCTGATCCGCACCCGCGGCCCGACGATCGCGCCGATCCTCCGCGCCGCGCTGGGTCGCCGCTACCTCCGCCTGGCGTGGGAGGCTATCGAGGCCGCGGTCAACCAGCACCCTGACGATCGCCTGATCGGCCGCGTGCTCACCACCGCGTTCGGCGAGCTCGACGAGGTCGAGCTCCGCCGCGAGCCCGGCGACCTGCCGATCCTGGCGCGCCTCCTCCTCGAGCGCGGTCGTGCGTGGGCGCGGCTCGGCCAGCACGAGCGCGCCCGTCGCGAGCGCGAGCGCGCCGCGCTGCTGCGCGACGCGCTCCCCGACGCCGCCCCCACCCTCGCGGACATCGACGTCGAGCGCGCCGCGCTCGCGCTGGCGGGCGGCGACCTCGCCGACGCCCGCGGGCTGGCGCGTCGCGCCCTCGAGGGCGCCCGCGCCCGTGAGCTCGTCGCGGACCGGCTCCGCGCCGACCCACGCTTCGCGGCGCTCTCCGGCGATCCCGCCTGGCTCGAGCTGCTGGCCGATTGAGGCGCGCTCAGGCGCTCCACGCGAGCGCGCCGTCGACGATCGTCGCGCGGACCTCGGCCCCGCGCAGCTCCGGCGCGGACATCGCCCGCACGTCGCCGACGAAGCAGGTCAGGTCGGCCCGCGCGCCCACCCGCAGCGCCCCGAGCCACGCCTCGCGTCCGGCCGCGTACGCGGCCCCGCGGGTGAACGCGGCGATCGCCTCCGCGAGCGTCACGCGCTGGTCCGGCAACCACCCGCCGGCCGGCGCGCCGGCCTCGTCCTGGCGGGTGATCGCCGCGTAGAGGCCGAAGGTCGGCTCCACCGCCTCGACCGGGAAGTCGGAGCCGAAGGCCAGGGGCACCCCCGCGTCGAGGAAGCGCCGCCACGCGTAGGCGCCCGCGAGCCGCCCTGGGCCGAGACGCGCCTCGGCCCAGGCCATGTCGCTGGTCGCGTGCGTCGGCTGCATGCTGGCGATCGCGCCGAGCTCGACGAATCGCGGGAGGTCGGCGAGGTCGATCACCTGCGCGTGCTCGACCCGCGGCCGGGCGCCGCGGAGCCCCGCCGCCGCGAGCGCGTCGAGGAGCGCCCGCACGCCCGCGTCGCCGATCGCGTGGGCCGCGACCTGGAAGCCGCGCGCCGCGGTCGCCGCCACCGCCGCCGCCAGCCCGCCCGGCGGGTGCTGCAGCATCCCGAGGTGCCCCGGGCGGTCGCTGTAGGGCTGCAGCAGCGCGGCGCCGCGGCTGCCGAGCGCGCCGTCGACGTAGAGCTTGACCCCCTGAAGCGCGTAGCGGTCGTCCGGGGCGGGTCGATCAGGCATGGCCGGAAAGCCCTGTCCCTTCATGAGCCAGCCCTCGTCCGCGTAGCCGACGATCCGCAGCTTGAGCAGGCCCTCGACGGCGAGCGCCCGCAGGAGCGCGTCCGCCTCGGCGCTGACGCCCATCTCGTGGACGCCGCAGAGCCCGCGGGCGAGCGCGTGCTCCTGGGCGACGAGCAGGCGCCGGCGCAGCTCCGCCGCGGGCGGGGCCGGCACGGGCACGAGCTCCATCGCCGCGTCGACGAGCAGGCCGGTCGGCTCGCGCCCGCCAGGCCCGTCGCGCGTCGGGATCTCGCCGCCGACGGGCACCGGCGTCGCGGCGGAGATCCCCGCGGCCCGGAGCGCGGCCAGGTTGGCCCACCCCGCGTGACCGTCGACGCGCCGCAGCCACACCGGGCGCTCCGGGAACGCCGCGCTCAGCGCGTCGTGGGTCGGCATCGCGGCGCCTGGCCACAAGTTCTGGTCCCAGCCGCGGCCGACGATCCACCCCTCGGGCGGGGCGCCGCGGCGGACCCGCTCCACGACCTCGTCGATCGAGCGCGCCCCTCGCAGATCGACCTGCGCCAGGGACATCGCCAGCCCGAGCAGGTGGGCGTGGGCGTCGTGGAGCCCCGCGGTCGCGCTGCCGCCGGCGAGGTCGACGATCTGTCCCGGGGGACAGCGTCCGGCCAACGCCTCGGCGTCGCCCTCGAGCGCGACGATCTCGCCGCCCGCCGCCGCCAGCGCCCGGACCTCCGGGCGCTGCGGGTCTCCGGTCAAGATCGTCCCGCCGCGGACGAGCAGCAAGCCACCCTCCCCTGGACAGGTCCCCCCCGAACGGCGCCCGGCGCACGCGGCGACCGCCGCCGCCCCGAGCAGCAGGCCCCGCCGGCTCCATGCGCCCGCGAGGCTCACAGGTGCGGCTCGCCGTCGAGGTCGTCCAGCGACAGGAGCGCCACGTCGAGCCCGAGCTCGGTGGCGGTCCAGGTGCGCCCGCCGTCGTGGCTCGACAGCGAGACCCCGTGGTCGCCGACCGCGTGGGCGTGGCCGTCGGCCCCGAGGTGGAGCGCGCGCAACGAGAGCGCCGCGTCGAGGTGCTCCGTCGCGCGCGCCCCAGCGCCGTCGATGCGGACCACCACCCCAGCCTCACCGACGGCGACCACCAGGTCTTCGGAGAGCTCCACCGCGTGCAGGGCCCGGGCCGTCGGCGCGGCCTCCGAGCGCCACGACTCGCCGCCGTCGTCGCTGCGGACCAACAGGCCGGCCTCGCCGACCGCGACGATCTGCGCGCCGTCGGGCGAGGCCGCGACGCCGGCGAGGGCGCCCTCGCCGGTGGCGTAGGCGGGCACCAGCTCGTCGCCGCGGAGCCGCCACAGCTCGCCGGACCCGCTCGCCAACCAGGCGGTGGTGCCGGCGGCGGTGGTCGCCACGGCGCGCCAGGCGCCCTCGGCGTCCGGGACGGCCTCCCACGTGCGCCCGAGGTCGCGCGAGCGGAGCACGACGTCCTCGCCGACCGCGTAGGCGTCTGTCCCGGCGGACAGGGCTACGCCGTGCAGCGTCGCCCGCGTGCCAGCGTCGATCTGGGACCAGGTCGCCCCGGCGTCCTCGGTCCGCAAGATGATGCCCTCGTCGCCGACCGCGACCGCCGCCTCCTTGCCCTTGCAGGCGATCCCGCGCAGGTCGCCCTCGACGTCGAGCGGGTAGACCCACACGTCGCCGGCCTCGTCCAGGCGGACCATCGACGCGTCCTCCCCGACCGCCCAGTAGCCCGAGCCGCTCGTGCTGCTCGCGGTGTCCTTCTTGTCGTCGTTGTTGCAGCCGATCGCCGCGAGGGCGAAGAGGAGGGATCCGAGGGTGACGCGCCGCATGGGGGCACCATAGCCGCGCGGGTCCGCGCCGACAAGCGTCAGGGCGACGCCCCGCAGCTCCCGTGAAGGCGCGGGAGATGGGCTGAATCGGGCCACCGCGCGAGGAAATCGGCGACGATGGTCCGAGCCTCCTGGACGCGGCCGAGCGAGCACAGGACCTCGACGTGGTAGGCGAGACGCTCCTGGGTGAAGCGGCCCTCGTCGCCGTAGCGCTGGTGGTGCTCCAGGACCCGGGCGAGCGCGACGGTGCGGTCGTCGCGGCGCACAGCATCGCGGATGGCGACGATGAGCTCCAGCTCCGAGGGTCCGGAGTCCTCCGGCGGCGCGGCGGCCGCGGGCTTGCGCGCACGCGGGGGTCTCTTGGGCCGAGCGTCGCCCCGGGGAGGCGTCTCAGCGGGGGCCTGGGCCGCCGGCGGAGCGGGCGCGCCGCGGCCCACCAGCCGAGACGCCTCGACCTCCTGCGGCGCGGCGCTCAAGAGCGGCGCCTCGGTCTGAACGAACTCGGACGCGGGCGTCGCCGGCAACGCCTGACTCGCGCCGAGGGCCCCGGCCCCCACGACGAGCGCGAGCCCCACGATCACCTTGAGGAGCGAGGTGCGCCCGAACGACTCCGGCGGCAGATCGACCTCGGGAAGCGGAGGCGGCCCCAGCGCGGCGCGCCGCTGGAGGTCCGCCCAGAGCTTCTCTTCGAGCCCCGCCGGGGGCTCGACCTGACGCTCGTCGCGGAGGAGCTCGTCCAGATCCTTGGCTCGAGTCACTTGGCCTCCTTGAGCGTCTTGCGCGCCGAGTGGAGCCGGGAGTACACGCTCGCCAGGGAGATCCCGAGGCTCGTCGCCGTCTCCGCAGCCGTCATCTCGGCGAGCTCGCACGCCACGAAGACCGCGCGTCGATCCTCATCGAGTCGATCGAGCCGCCTGAGCACCTCGTCGGCGGCCTCCGTGCGCGCTTGAAGATCGGCTCCCTGTGCGTCTCGCATATGCTCGCCGTAGGCCTCGCAGCGTCGCGCGTGACGCGAGTGCGTACGCCGGAATGTACTCACAACCTTACGTGTGATCGCGTAGAGCCACGTCGGCGTCGAGGACGTCTGGCGGAATCCAGGCAAGTGCCGGTGAACGACCAGAAATACCTCCTGAACGACATCCTCCAGGTACTCGGAGGGTGCCCCCATCCAGCGGGCGACGCGCCACACGAACCGAAAGTACTGGCGGTACACCCGCTCCAGATCGGTATTTCGCGCGGCAGAGGCGGGCGAGGACATGCGGTGAAGGGTTGGTGGCCGCGACGCCCAAGAGCCATCAACGGAATCGTACCTCCACAGACGCGAGGATCCGCACGCTTCCGGGGGCCGCGCGGTAGACCACTTCCCCGCTCGAGATGGAGAATTGCGGCCGGAGGACGTGAAGCGCACCCTCCACGGTCACGCCCAGCGCGAGGCGACGGTTGGGGACGAAGAGCAACGAGGGTGCGACCTGGAGGGCCACCAAGGCCATGTTTCCGGTCCGGGTGTTGAGGAGGCCGCGTCCCCGGGCGAGGGTCGCCCCGACCTCCATCCCGCCGCAGACGGGGACCTGCACCCGGCGGACCGTGAAGACGGGGCACGCGCGGAGGATTCCGGTCACCGACTGAAGGTCGAGGTGGACCACTTCCCCACCCATGAGACGGATCGAATGCGGGAGGCCATAGGAGAGTTCGAATTCGAGTCGCGCCCGCCGCCATCGCAGCGACGAGGCGAGGCGGGTCAGAGCCCCCACGCTCGGCAGATCTCCGAGGCCGAGCCCCACCGCGGCCCGAACGCCCAAGCGCACACGAGCCGCGCGCGCGGTCGGAGGAGCGCGAGGCGGTGGCGGCGGCGCCTCCGGGGGCGCCGACGAAGACGTCGAATTGAGGAGGGACGCAGGGGCCTCCGCCGCCGCGTTCGGGCCGCTCGGAGCAGGAGGCGGGTCCGGTTCGAGGGTCATCGCCGCGATGACGGCGCCGGCTTCGGCGAGCGCGCGACAACTCGGGAGCTTGAAGGTACGAGTCAGGGGGTCTTGCCCATCACGGACGAACCATAGTCGAAGATCGAACGCGTCACCGTCCTTGCGCACGCGCGCGATGAGGGTGACGCGCGGCCCCTTGCCTGCACGAAGCGGGCCTCCGAAGGCCTGTTCCAGCGCGGCGATCGCGTCAGACTCGTCCGGACACCCGGCCGGGGCGTCCCAGCGGAATATCACCTCGGGGCGTTCGACAGCGGTCGGCACGGGGACGAATAACGTTGAAAAGAGGAAATAGGCCCCGCAAACAATCCAAAGCACACTTCAGAATAGGCGAGGCACAGACACCACGCAACACGGTCAAATCACCAGCGCATTCCGTATTTACAATGGAGGAACCCAAGAAAAAGACACGGCCGTCGCAAGGATCCCGAGGGTCGTGGCCACAAACCACGAGGAGCGCCCCGCGATGACGATAGCCCCTCCAAGACCCCCCTCGATCATGCCGGTTCTATTCTCCGTGTCGACGAGCCTCCTCGCCTGTCAGCCAATTCTGGGGGATCTCCCGGTGAGCGACAGTAGCCCGTCGAGCGGCGGCATGAGCCCCAGCGAGACCGCGGCGCCAGGCTCTACCGGCGCCGAGACGACAGGCTGGGGGACGGCCATGTCCACGGGCTCGGGCTCCACGGGTTCGGACTCCACCGGCTCGGGCTCCACGGGTTCGAACTCCACGGGTTCGAACTCCACGGGCTCGTGTTCGCCGACATTTATGGTGACGGAGTACGAGTATCCGACGTATTCGGAGTCGGACGGGGCCGGCCCGGGTGGCGGCGAGCTCTTCGTCGTGAGCGGCTCGATCAAGCCCTCCACCTCGCTCTCCGGGATCATGGAGGTCCGGGCGCGCAAGTATCCGGGCGCGCCGGAGCCCCTCTTTGACGCCCGGCCCTATCAAGTGCGGGTGTCGGGGTCGGACTCGGACCCGTGCGGACCAGACGCCTTCTATTTCGTGATCTCCAACGACGCCCCGACGGGGATCGGGACCGGGGAAATCGTGTTCACGTTCGAGTCGAACTGGCTCCCCGAACAGACCGAGAAGCACTACTGCGTCACCGCGTCGATGATGCCGGGCGACTCCGGATACGACGACAAGTACCCCGTGCAGCAGTCGTGGTGGTGGTCCGAGAAGATCGTCGTGAAGCGCTGTGAGTAGCTCGCGCCGCGCGCGAGCCAGGCAGAAGACAAGGGGTCTCGCGCTCGGCGGTGCGGGAGGCCGCCGACTGACTTGAGCTGACCGCCGCGAAAGGTCGTAGATGTCGCATCTCTCCCAATCTCTCATCCTCTCCCTCCGTGTCCGCGGGCTCGCGGGCGCGACGTCCCTCGCGCTCGTGTCCTGCGTGGCAGACGAGCACGGCGACGCGGACCTGGACGACGTCGAGGCCCAGGCCCAGGCGGACGACGCGGACGGCGCCGAAGCCGAGGCCCACGCGCACGACTCGGACACGTACGCCGCCCCGAGCGAGGCCTCGCCCTTGACGTCGAGCTCGTTCCTCTTCCAGCACCCGCTCACGGGCGGCTCGTGGTCGTCCGCCTGCGCGTTCAACACCACGAACTGCTACGTGGCGGGCAAGTACCACACGGCGATCGACGAGTCGGCCGGCACCAGCGTGGCGATCCGCGCCACCAACTTCGGGGTCCGGACCCTGCGGCAGAACATGTCCGCCAACGACGCCGGGATGGGCAACGCGGTCGCCGTGCAGTACCTGCTGGCCGACGGCACCTACGTCTACGGGACCGACAACCACATGTCTTCGCACCACCCGCTGAGCCTCCGCCCCGACGGCGCGGCGGCTGTGCCCCGCGGCGCGAAGCTCGGGAACGTCGGCGGGAGCGGGTACGGGTCGCCGACGTACTGGGGCAACCATGACCACCACGAGATGAAGCTGAGCAACACCTTCGCCTCCTCGTGCGGGGGGAACTACTACGGATACACGCCGACCAGCGCCTTCAACTTCTGCTACCTGAACCCGTCCTCCTTCTTCGGCGCGCGCCGCGTGCTGATCCCGGAGTTCAGCCTGTCGAACTCGGGGTGGGGCGACTACGACGTGCTCTACGGGGTGGTCGGCTCGCCGGTCTTCGCCCAGGTCAAGCTCGAGAACTCCCCTGGCCCCCTCACGTACGCGGGCGTGGGCGGCCGCGAGGGGTGGACGAGCACGGTGTCGGACTTCCCCTTCGCCGCGAACGTGCCGGCGGGGAGCGCCACGGTCACGTCGAACCGCACCTTCACGAAGGCGGGCGACTACCGGTTCTTCGCGGCCGTGCAGTCGGGTGGCGCGTGGCGCAGCGGGTACCCGGTGATCTTCAGCGTCTTGCCGAGCAGCGCGGACTTCATCCGTGACAACGACATGGCCTCGGCGTCCTTCCAGAGCGGGGGCCTCGGCGTCGCGCGCTTCGACGGCTACGGCTACGGCGCGCAGGCGGCTGCCGGCAACTCGGGCGCGTGGGCCCGTTGGTACACGCAGCGCTCCGGGGTCTACCGCGTCTGGGCGTACGTCGGCGGCAACGGCGTCGGCAAGGTGCGCTTCAAGATCTACCCGACGGGGGCGGGCAGCCCGATCTACTCCGATCAGGTCGATCTCTCGACGGCGGCCTACGGATGGGTTCAGCTGCGCGTCGGCGCGACGACGAGCTGGAACTTCTCCTCCGCCGGGTACGTCGGGCTGAGCGCGGACGCCGGCGGCTCGAGCGAGGTCTACCTCTTCGACGCGCTCAAGTTCACCGCCGCGTGAGCCGCGAGGCCCCGCGGCGTGACACGGTCACTGGCAGACGGGGCCGGGGCCGTCGGCGATCGTCACGCACTTCTTCCCGTCCGGGCACTGGCCCTTCTTGCAGCGGATCCCGCAGGTCTGAAAGCGGGGCCCGCGAGGACCGGCGACGCCGTAGTACTCGATGCACTCCTCGTTGCCGGCGCAGGTCTTCTCGCCGCACTTCGGGCCCGGGGGCGGGTTGGCGGGCGTCTCCGGGGCGGGCGCCGCGGCGAGCTGCGCCCCGTCGCTCGACCACCACAGGCACTCGCCCGTGACGCAGCCGCAGCTCGCCGTGGCCGGCAGGCTGACGGGCAGCACCTCGCAGGTCGAGACCATGTCCTTGGTGGCCGAGCAGATCTCGCCGCTGCACCCGGCCTTGAAGCACTGCGCGTCGCTGCTGCACGCGTTGTCGGCGCCGCTGCCCTCGAAGCGGCCGTAGAGCGCGTGGTCCTTCGGCACCGTCGGCGCGCGCGCGGCCACGGGCGGCGGGGCGCCGCCGCCCGAGCCCGGAGCCGGTCCTGGGCCCGGGTTCTGTCCCGAGCCTCCGGAGGTCGAGGCGGAGAACGTGCAGGAGGCGAGGGCGAGGACGAGGAGCGCGCGGAGCATCGCCGCGGACGCTATCACAGCCCGGCGCGCGCGACTACAAGGGCTCGCAGTAGCGGGCCAGGATCGTCTTCTGGCCGACGTCAGGGAAGCGCAGGTGGAGCCGCAGCTCGGCGCCGCTGCCGTCCCAGGAGAGGAGCTCGCCCTCGCCGAACTTCTGGTGACGCACCGACATCCCGATGAAGAGCGCCGGGCCCTCCCGGCCGGAGCGCTGCCGGCTCGGCGGCGCGTCGTCATAGACGATGTCGCGGTCCCCGCGCCGCTGGGCCTCGCGGCGCGCGG
>CAZMML010000005.1:0-19004 GCA_964567335.1 uncultured Nannocystis sp.
TCCAGTGCCCCCGGCGCCGCTCGGGCCAGTTGGCGACCACCAGGTACGCGTCGGTCCCCTCGGCGAGCGCCCAGAACTCGTCGGCGAAGCGCAGGTCGTAGCAGACGAAGAGCGAGCAGCGCAGGCCCTCGATCGTCACCGTCACCCGCTGCGTGCCCGCCTCGTAGTGCTCGTGCTCGCGGGCGAAGGTGAAGGGGTGGATCTTGTGGTAGCGGACGAGCTGCCCCTCGGGCCCCGCGAGCACCATCGTGTTGCGCGGCCGGCCCGCGCCGGGCTCCTGCTCGGGCAGGCTGCCGCAGATCCACAGCCGGTGCTGCTCCGCCTGGCCGACGAGGAAGCGCGTCGAGGCCCCCCCCGGCGGCTCGGAGATCCGCGCGGTGGTCATCGAGAAGCCGCACGCGAACATCTCCGGCAGGACCACCAGCCGGGCGCCCGCGGCGGCGGCCTCGGCGACTCGGGGCCGCAGCCGCTCGAAGTTGGTCGCGGGGTCCTCCCACGCGATGTCGCTCTGGATCGCGGCGATCTTCATGAAGTCCTCCTGGGGCTCATCCTACGCGGCACCCTGCCGCAGCCGCTGCAGGCGGCGCAGGCCCTCGTCGAGCACCTCGTCCGTCTTGCAGAAGGCCCACCGCACCAGGTGCCGCCCCTCCGCCGGGTGCTCGTAGAACGACGAGGGCGGGATCGCAGCGACCCCGACGCGCTCCGGGAGCATCCGGCAGAACGCGACGTCGTCGTCGAACCCGAGCGAGCGGATGTCCGTCATGATGAAGTAGGTCCCCGCCGGGACCAGCACCTCGAAGCCGATCGAGCGCAGCCCCTCGCACATCCGGTCGCGGCGCGCCCGGTACTCGGCCGTCAGTTGCGTAAAAAAATCGTCCCCGAGCACGAAGGCCTGCGCGAGCGCGTGCTGGAAGGGCGTGGCCGTGCAGAAGGTCACGAATTGATGCGCGCAGCGGAGCGCCGCGCTGATCGCCGGCGGCGCGCAGGTGTGCCCGACCTTCCAGCCCGTGAAGCTGAAGGTCTTGCCCGACGAGGAGATCAGGACAGTGCGCTCGCGCATGCCTGGCAGGGTCGCCAGGGGCACGTGCGTGCCCTCATAGACCAGATGCTCGTAGACCTCGTCCGTGATCGCCAGCAGGTCATGGCGCCGACACAGCTCGGCGATGTGCTCGAGCTCGGCGCGCGAGAAGACCTTGCCGGTCGGGTTGTGCGGGGTGTTCAGCAGGATCGCGCGGGTCTTGGGGGTGATCGCGGCCTCGAGCTCCTCGGCGCGGTACGCGAAGGTGGGCGCGCGCAGCGTGACGATCTTGGGCACCGCCCCCGCCATCGTGACGCTCGCGCGGTACGAGTCGTAGAAGGGCTCGAAGAGGACCACCTCGTCGCCGACCTCGCAGAGCGCCTGGAACACCGCGAAGATCGCCTCCGTCGCGCCCGAGTAGACCGTGACCTCCGCGTCGGGGTCGTACTCGAGCCCGTAGAAGCGGCGCTGGTGCGCGGCGATCGCCCGGCTCAGCTCCGGGAGCCCGCTCATCCGGCAGTACTGGTTGTGCCCCGCCCGGATCGCCGCGATCGCGGCCTCCTTGATCGCGCTCGGCCCGTCGAAGTTCGGAAACCCCTGTCCGAGGTTGACGGCGCCGTGCTGCAGCGCGAGCCGCGTCATCTCGGTGAAGATCGTCGTGCCGAAACCCTGGAGGCGGGCCGTGAGGTGCGGCTGGCGGGCGCTGCTCATGTCGGGCAGGAGTGTGGCATAGTCGCCCCGATGTCGGACGTCCTGAATGTGCCCATCGACCTCACCGCCCACGCGAGCGACCCGGGCGGCCGCCCCGCCGCCCGCCTGTCGGCGATGGCGGGGTCCCTGATCGGCTCGGAGATCCTCAAGATCGCCGCCGACATCCGCGTCCTCATGGCCCAGGGGGCGCAGGTCTGCAACCTGACGGTCGGCGACTTCAGCCCGAAGCAGTTCCCGATCCCCGAGGCGCTCCAGAAGGCGATCCTGCGGGCGCTCGAGCAGCACGAGACCAACTACCCGCCCGCCAACGGGATCCTCGAGCTCCGCCAGGCCGTCCAGCGCTTCTACGAGCGCGAGCTCGGCCTCAAGTACCCGCTCGACAGCGTCCTCATCGCCGGCGGCGCCCGCCCCGTCATCTACGGCACCTACCGCACCCTCGTCGACCCCGGCGACACCGTCATCTACCCGGTCCCGAGCTGGAACAATAACCACTACGTGCACATGTGCGGCGCCCGCGGCGTACAGGTCGTGTGCGGCCCCGAGACCCGCTTCCTCCCGACCAGCGAGGCGCTCCTCGGCGAGCTGCCCTCGGCCCGGCTGGTGTGCCTGAACTCGCCGCTCAACCCGACCGGCACGGCGATCTCCGCCGAGGCGCTCCGCGGGATCTGCGAGGCGATCCTCGCCGAGAACCGCGCCCGCGAGGCCCGCGGCGAGCGGCCCGTCTACCTGATGTACGACCACATCTACTGGATGCTCCGCTTCGGCGACACCGTCCACGTCACCCCGCCCGGCCTCTGCCCCGAGATGGCCCGCTACACCGTCTTCGTCGACGGGATCAGCAAGGCCTTCGCCGCCACCGGCCTGCGCGTCGGCTGGGCCGTCGGCCCGCTCGACGTGATCCGCCAGATGTCCGCCGTGCTCGGCCACGTCGGCGCGTGGGCGCCCCGCCCCGAGCAGGTGGCGACGATCGACCTCCTGAACGACCCGGCCGCGATCCGCAGCTACTCCGAGCAATTCCTCCAGGGCGTCGAGCGCCGCCTCGAGCTGCTCCACACCGGCTTCCAGGGGCTCCGCCGCGAGGGCCTCGCCGTCGACAGCATCCCGCCCATGGGCGCGATCTACCTGACCGTCCGGATCAACCCCTTCGGCCGCCGCACGCCCGCGGGTCAGGTGCTCGCCACCAACGAGGATGTCCGAAAGTACCTGCTGCACCAGGCCGGGATCGGGATCGTCCCCTTCCAGGCCTTCGGGGTCCCCGGCGACGAAGGCTGGTTCCGGCTCAGCGTCGGCGCCGTCTCCGAAGACGAGATCAAGCAGGCCCTCCCGCGCGTCGCGCGAGCGATGCAGGCGCTCTCCTGAAGCGAGCGCGCCTGTGCGGCAAGTCATGGGCCGCCCCTGAGGCCCTGCCCGCGTGTTGACACCTTCGCTTGACGGGCCGTACCTTGCCGGCGCTCGCGTGCCCGCCCCGCCGACCGTCGGCTTCATCCGCCACGAATTCCTCCCGCCCTCCGAGACGTTCATCTACACGTCCATGCGGGCGTTGCGGCGCTACCAGGTCCGGGCCTTCGCCGTCGAGCGCCTGTCCCGCGAGAAGTTCTCCGAGGGCGACATCACCGCCCTCGCCGACCTCCCCCTCGGGCGCCTCGAGGCGCTCCTCTACCGCGCCACGACCCTCTCTCCCCGCATGCTCCGCTGGACCCGGGGCCTCGCGCTCCTCCACGCGCACCTCGGCCAGACCGGCGCGCACGCGCTGTGGGTCGCCCGCCGCAGCGGCCTTCCCCTCGTGACGAGCTTCTACGGCAAGGACGTCGCGGTGCGGCGCTCCCGGCTGCGCTGGGCGCCGGCCTACTGGCACTACGCCCTCCTCGCTCAGGCCCTCTTCCGCCGCGGCGACCGCTTCCTCGCGCTCTCGCGCCACATGCGCGCCGAGCTCGTCGCCCAGGGCTGTCCCGAAGGCAAGATCCGCGTCGTCCCGCTCGGCGTCGACCTCACCCGCTTCCGCGGCGTCCGCAGGGCCACCCGCGCCGCCACCCGCGTCCTCATGGTCGGCCGTGAGGTCGAGAAGAAGGGCTTCGACGACGGGCTCCGCGCCTGCGCCCGCGCCCGCGAGCTCGGCGCGGCGATCGAGGTCGCGGTCCTCGGCACCGGCGCCCCCGGCGGCCGCTCCCTCCGCGCCCTCGCGGACGAGCTCCGCCTCGAGGTCACCTGGCCCGAGCCCCGCACACCTGTCCCTCAGGTCATGGCGGAGGCCGACATCCTCCTGGTCCCCAGCCGGACCGCCAGCGACGGCGATCAGGAGGGCACGCCGACCGTGATCTGCGAGGGCTCCGCGGCGGAGCTCCCGGTCGTTGCCACGCGCCACGCCGGGATCCCCGAGCAGGTCGCGCACGAGGCCACCGGCTTGCTCGCCGACGAGCGCGACGTCGAGGGCCTCGCCGGGCACCTCGCGCGCATGGCCGCGAGCCCGGAGCTGCGGGCCGCGCTCGGGGCGCGCGGGCGCCAGAAGATGCTCGCCGAGTACAGCGTCGAGGCCCACCGCGATCGCCTCGAGGCGGTCTATGCGGAGGTCCTGGAGGCCAGGCCGTGAAGGAGTGCCGATGAAGGTCGTGATCCTGTGCGGGGGCAAGGGGACCCGCTTCCGTGAGCAGACCGAGCTGCGCCCCAAGCCGATGATCGAGGTCGCCGGGCGGCCGATCCTCTGGCACATCATGAGCTCGTACGCCGCCCACGGCTTCGACGAGTTCGTGCTCTGCCTCGGCTACCGCGCCGAGGTCATCAAGCGCTACTTCCTCGACTTCGCCGCCCTCAGCGCCGACTTCACCGTCGACCTCGCCGCCGGCGGCTCTGTCACCCTCCACGACCCGACCCCGACCCCCTGGAAGGTCACCTGCGCCGACACCGGCGAGGACGCGATGACCGGCGCCCGCCTGCGCCGCGTCGCCCGCTACCTCCCGGACGACGACTTCATGCTCACCTACGGCGACGGCCTCTGCGACGTCGACCTCGCCGCCCTGCTCCGCTTCCACCGCCAGCACGGCAAGATCGGCACCGTCACCGGCGTCCGCCCCCAGAGCCGCTTCGGCGAGCTCGCCGTCCGCGGCGACCAGGTCTCCTCCTTCAGCGAGAAGCCCGCCGTCACCGAGGGGTGGATCAACGGCGGCTTCTTCGTCTTCCGCCGCGCCATGCTCGAGTACGTCCGCGACGACGACGCCTGCACCCTCGAGCGCGAGCCCCTCGAGCGCCTCGCCGCCGACGGCGAGCTGATGGTCCACCGCCACGAGGGCTTCTGGCAGTGCATGGACACCTACCGCGACCTCCAGCGCCTCGAGCAGGCCTGGGCCAGCGGCGCGCCGTGGAGGAAGCGGTGAGCTTCTGGGTCGACCGCGTCGTCTTCGTCACCGGGGCGACGGGCCTCCTCGGCAGCCACATGGTCGGCGAGCTCCTCGCCCGCAAGGCCTCCGTCGTCTGCCTCGTCCGCGACGAGGTCCCGCGCAGCCTCTACCACGGCCTCGGCTACGACCGCCGCTGCGTCACCGTGCGCGGCCAACTCGAGGACTACCCGCTCCTCGAGCGCGCCCTCAACGAGCACGAGGTCGAGGTCGTCATGCACCTCGGCGCCCAGACGATCGTCGGCACCGCCGGCCGGAGCCCGCTCTCGACCTGGGAGGCCAACGTCCGCGGCACCTACAACCTGCTCGAGGCCTGTCGGCGCTGCGAGAAGAAGGTCCGCCGCGTCGTCGTGGCGAGCTCCGACAAGGCCTACGGCGACCAGCCGGTCCTCCCCTACACCGAGGCCTCCCCGCTCGAGGGCCGCTTCCCCTACGACTGCTCCAAGAGCTGCACCGACCTGATCGCCCGCTGCTACTACGAGAGCTACGGCGTGCCCGTGTGCGTCACCCGCTGCGGCAACCTCTTCGGGCCCGGCGACCTCAACTGGAACCGCATCATCCCCGGCACGGTCCGCTCGGTGCACCGCGGCGAGCGCCCGATCATCCGCAGCGACGGCACCTTCGTGCGCGACTACGTCTACGTCGGCGACGCGGTCAGCGCCTACCTCGACCTCGCGGAGCAGCTGGGGCGCCCCGAGGTCGTCGGCGAGGCCTTCAACTTCTCCGACGAGCGCCCCCAGAGCGTCGTCGAGATCGTCGACCGGGTCCTCGGCCACATGGACGCGCGCCACCTCGCGCCGGTGATCCTCGGCGAGGCCTCGCGGGAGATCCGCGCGCAGTTCCTCGCCTCGGGCAAGGCCCGCGCCGTCCTCGGCTGGCGCCCCCGCTTCGGCCTCGACGAGGGCCTCGTCCGCACGATCGCCTGGTACCGCGAGCTGCTGGGGGCCCCGTGACCGGCGCCGTCGCCCTCGGCGGGGCGGACGGCTTCATCGGCCGCGCCCTCGCGCGGGCCCTCGCCCGCGCCGGCCGCCCCGTCGTCGGCGTCGGCCGCGAGGGCCTGTCCCCCGAGACCTGTCCCGAGATCGACGCGCTCATCTGGGCCGCCGGCGGCCGCGAGGGCGGACCCGACGCGCTCGCCGAGGCCCACGCCGCCGCGCCCCTCCGCGCCCTCGCCGTCGCCGCCGCCCGCGGCGCCCGCCGCGCCCTCTACCTCAGCTCGGGCGAGGTCTACGGCGCCCAGCCCGTCCCCTTCCGCGAGCCCGCCCCGCGCCTCGGCGCCAGCCCCTACGCGCGGGCGAAGGCGCGGGGCGAAGACGCCGTCCAGGAGGCCTGCGCCCGCCTCGGCCTCGCCGCGCTCGTGCTCCGCCCGGGCGTGGTCTATGGGCCAGGTCAGCGCACCATGCTGCTCGGCTCCCTCCGCGCGGCCCTCCGCGCCGGCCGTCGCTTCGCCGCCACCGCGGGCGAGCAGACGCGCGACTTCCTCCACGTCGACGACCTCGTCCGGCTCGTCCTCCTCGCCCTCGAGCCCGACGCGCCCGCCGGCGTCTACAACGCCGGCACCGGGGTCGAGACCCGCGTCGGCGACGCCGCCCGCGGCCTCGCCGAGCGGCTCGGCCGGCTCGACCTCCTCGACCTCGGGGCGCTACCCTACCGCGACGACGAGCTCATGCGTTACGCCCTCGATCCGACCCTCGCGCGTGAGCGGCTCGGCTTCGCCGCGCGGGTGCCCCTCGCGCAGGGCCTGGGCGAGCTCGCGCGCGCCGACGAGGAGGAGCCCCGTGCTTGAGCCCGAGGCGCGCTGGCTGCGGGAGCGCCTCGCCGAGATCCCCGCCGCGGAGCTCTCGCCGCTGCTCAACCTCGGCAGCAGCGACCTCGACTTCCGCGCCCGCGTCCAGCCCTGGATCGACCGCGAGGTCTTCGCCCCGCTGCGCGCCCGCGGCGTCCAGATCGTCCACAGCGACCTCAAGGCCCAGCCGGGGGTCGACCTGGCCGCCGACGCCCTGGACCCCGCGGACCAGGCCGCCCTGCGCGCGGTCGGGGCCCGCTCCGTCCTGTGCAGCAACATGCTCGAGCACGTCGCCGAACCAGCGGCCCTCGCCCGCGCCTGCCTCGACCTCGTGCCTCCCGGCGGCCGCTTGATCATCACCGCCCCCGCGAGCTACCCCTACCACCCCGACCCGATCGACACCTACTACCGGCGCGAGCCCGACGCCCTCTGCCGCGAGCTCTTCGCCGAGCTCCGCTGCGAGCGCGCCGACGTCGTCGAGGGGCGCGGCTACGGCCCCGAGCTCGCGCGCCGCCCGTGGCTGATCGTCCGCGACCTACGCGCGCTCGCCGAGCTCCGCCGCAGCCCCTCCGGCCTCGCCGGCTCGCGGCTCGCCTGGCTGCGGCGACCCTACCGGATCAGCTGCGCCGTGCTCCGCCGAGGTTGACCATGTCCGAGCGCGACGAGCGGGTCCGGGTCAACCAGAGCCTCGCGTGGGTCGGGGCGGCGACCGCCGTCATGGGCGTCGTCGACATCTTCGCCAAGTGGCTGCTCTTCGGCCTGTGGATCACGCCGGAGGAGTACGGCGTGGCGACCCTCGCCCTCGTCGCGATCCCCCTGATCGACCTCGCGACCGAGGGCGGCCTGCCCGCCGCGCTGATCCAGCAGGGCGACCACACCGAGACCCGCCTCTCGACGGTCTTCTGGCTCAACCTGGCGATGTCGCTCGTCGTCATCGCGCTGCTCTTCTTCGGCCTCGCCCCCGCGCTCGCCCGCCACTACGACGCCCCGATCGTCGGCTGGATCCTCCAGGCCCACTGCGTCAAGCTCGCGCTCCAGAACGTCTACATGATGCCGGGGGCGCTGATGATCCGCGGCCTCCGCTTCCGCGAGTTCTCGCTCGTCCGGGTCCTCGCCAGCGCGGCTGACAGCCTCGCCATGATCGTCACGGCCCCCTACGCCGGGATCTGGTGCTTCGTCGCCGGCTCGATCGCCCGGGTCGTGGTCATGAGCGTCGGCATCCAGTGGTACCAGCCCTGGCGCCCTCGCCTGCTCTTCGACTGGGGGAGCTCCCGCGGGACCGTCTACTTCGGCCTCAAGACCTCGCTGAGCCGCGCCCTCTTCTTCACCTACACCGGCGTCGACTTCTACGTCGTCGGCGAGTACTTCGGGCGCGAGGCGCTCGGGCTCTACCGCGCCGCCGCCGACCTCGCCCTGGACCCCGCCCGGATCCTCACCACCGTCGTCGTCTCCGTCGCCTTCCCCGCCTTCGCGCGCGCCCGCGACAACGCCGGCCTGCTGGTCGAGCAATTCCTCAAGATGTCGCGGCTCAGCCTGATCATCGTCGCCGGCTTCCACGTCGTCGTCGTGCCCGCCGCACCGGACCTGCTGCTCCTCCTCGACGAGCGCTGGGCCATGGCCGCCCCCGCCGTGCGCGTGCTCGCGATCGCCGCCGTCCTCCGCGCCCTGAGCGTCGTCGTGCCCCCGCTCCTCGACGGGATCGGCCGCCCCGCGCTCACGCTCGTCTACATGGCGGTCGCCGCCGCCGCCATGCCCCTCTGCTTCCTCGCCGCCGCCGCGCTGCTCGGCGACTTCTTCGGCTACCTCTCCGTCGCGTGGGCGTGGGTCCTCGGCTACCCGATCGCCTTCGCCGTGCTGCTGAGCTTCGCCCTGAGGCACCTCCGGCTCGGCTTCGGCGCCTACCTCGGCTCGATCGCCCGCCTGGTCGTCTGGACCCTCGCGGCGATCGCCGCCGGCACCCTCGCGCGCGCGCTCCTCTTGCCCCTCGTCGAGGTCGCCCTCGCGCGCGCGCTCCTCGTCGGCGCGGTCGGAGCGGGCGCGCTCCTCGCCCTCCTCGCCGCGTTCGAGGGCATCACCCCGCGCAGCGTCGCCGCCAGCCTCCGCCGCGGCGACAAGTGAGCCGGGTCCCCGGGCGGGCCCTTCCCTCTCCGCGGCGAGCGACGCACGATCGCCGGACCCTCTCCGCATGCCTGTCACCTTCGACCACGACACGACCGGGACCCTCCCCGCGGCCGGCGACGCCGACCGCCTGAACGCCGAGGACTTCCGCGCCGCGGCCGCCGAGCTCGGCGTCCCGACCGCGGCGATCCGCGCCGTCGCCGAGATCGAGTCGGGCGGTCGGATCGGCTTCGACGCCCAGCGACGCCCGAAGATCCTCTTCGAGGCGCACCTCTTTCACAAGCTCACCAAGGGCGCCCACGACGCCGGCCACCCGCACCTCTCGCAGCCGAGCTGGAACGACGCCTGCCGCGCCTACTACCGGCTCGACCAGTGGGGCCGCATGTACGAGGCGCTGACCCTCGACGCCGACGCCGCGCTCCAGTCCGCGTCATGGGGCATGTTCCAGGTCCTCGGCTCCAACTATCGACTCGTCGGGTGGGGCTCGGTCCGGGCCTTCGTCGCCGACATGTTCCGCTCCGAGGCGCAGCACCTGCGCGCCTTCCTCGGCTTCCTGCGCGCGAGGCGGCTCGTCGACGACCTCCGTCCGCCGCAGGACTGGGCCCACTTCGCGCGCGGCTACAACGGCCCTGGCTACGCCAAGAACCACTACGACACCAAGCTCGCCGCGGCCTACGCGAGGTGGTCCGCCCTCGATCCCGGGTGACGGTGGACGGCGCGGGCGCGCCTCGTTATCCTCCGATCATGAGCTGTCTTCGAGGTCTTGCGTGGGGCGTGGGCATCGCGGCGGCGCTCGCGTGGTCGGCCCCCGCCTGGGCGACCACCAGCTCGCCCGCCGCGGCGAGCCCGATGTCGGGCAACGGCCACAACGTCACCTTCGACGGACGCGTCTTCATCGTCGCCCAGGGCCCGACCGACCCCTCCGGCGGCTGGTTCCTGATGGTGCTGCGCCCGGAGAAGATCCGCTACGCGCCGGGCGGACGCCTCGACCTCTCCCAGGGCACCTTCACCCCGCCCGTCCAGATCCAGCCCTGGCAGGACGGCGAGAACGCGCTGGCGATCTGCGAGGCGAGCCCCGACGCGACGCCCTACCTCTGCGACGACGCCGGCAACCCCGGCGCGGGCCCCTTCGCCTGCTACGACCTGGCGATCATCGACTCCAACGCCTTCCCCAACCAGTACAACGGCCTCCGCCGCCGCCTGCTGAAGCTCTGGCTGCAGGCGCCCGGCACCCCCGACGCCGCTTACTACAAGCACCAGTGGGTCGGCGGCTTCGAACCACTCAAGAACCTCGCCAACGCCGACATGCGGGGCATCGAGCCGACCGTCACCCGCGACGGGAGGCTCTTCGTCTGGCAGGGCCACCCCAGCAACGACGGCTCCATCGACGTCCTCATGTACGCCACCAACCCCACCCCCTGCGGCACCGCCGGGTGGGACGGGCCCCACAACCTCTCGCACATGTTCGCCGACCCCAAGGTCGCCGGCGTCTACCCGCTCGGCGAGCGCCAGCTCCGCGCCGCCGACGGCACGCCCTACCCCGACGGGACCCTGGTCCGCGGCGCCTACCCCTGGCTCTTCCCGGCCGGCGACGCGCTCACCCTCATGGCCACCGTCATGCCCTGCAAGGGCGACAGCGACCCGCCCGGCTGCGGCGCCCGCCGCAACGCCCTCTCGATCCTCGGCTACCCGACCAACTGGGGCCTCGCCCACGTCGACGGCGAGCTCAACCCGAGCACCCAGCACAGCGTGCGCCTCTTCTTCTCCTCGCCCGGGCGCGACTTCCCGCAGCTCCCCCTGACCGGCGGCAAGGACGTCTGGCCGCTCTTCGGCTCGAACACCGGCAACCAGGCCGACCTCGTCTTCGACGACGGCCTCGACGGCGCCTACGCGGGCGTGTGGCACATGAACGAGTCGGTCAACGCCGACGGCAACCTCGACCTCGGGCGCACGCCCGACACCAGCGGCTACTTCAACACCGGCATCGTCCAGGGCGCCGCCTTCCCGGCCGACAACAACGGCCTCTTCGGCAAGGCGCTCGAGTTCGGCGGCACCGGCGCCGCCGTCGAGGTCCCGCACAGCGAGAGCCTCACCCCGCTCAACGCCATGAGCGCCGAGCTCTGGCTGCGCCCCGCGGGGCCGGTCGACTGCGACGGCCAGAACAACTACCGCGTCCTCCTCGCCAAGGGCGGCCTCGGCGGCCCCTACAGCCTGGTCTTCGAGGAAGGTGAGATCTTCCAGGCGCGGGTCATCGCCGGCGGGATCGAGCGCTCGGCCCTCACCGCCAAGGCGGCGCCCGTCGGCGAGTGGAGCCACGTCGGCTTCACCTACGACGGCGCCACCGGGGCCCTGCGCGTCTACCTCAACGGCGAGCAGGTCGGCGCCCACGACGGCCCGCCCGCGCCGATCGACGCCGGCGCCGCGAGCCTGACGATCGGCGGCCCCGGCGGTCCTCGCCCCGCCTGCCCGCCCGGCGACGGCAGCTTCCACGGCGCGATCGACGAGGTGAAGCTCTCGCGCGTCGTCCGCGACCTGACGCTCGCGGCCCGGCCTGGTAACGCGTCGCGCTTCGTCTCCCAGGACGTCCCGCCGCAGGTCGAGGCCGGCCTCCCCTTCGCTGCGACCTTCCGCCTCCGCAACGTCGGCACCACCGCCTGGGCCCCCGCCATGCTCCACCGCCTCGGCAGCCAGGCCCCGCAGGACAACGCGACCTGGGGCGTCGGCCGCGTCGAGCTCGCGGGCCGCGTCCAGCCCGGCGAGGTCGCCGAGGTCGTCGCCACCCTCACCGCCCCCGCCCAGCTCGGCCTCTACCCGATGCAGTGGCGCCTCGTCCACGAGGGCGCCGAGTGGTTCGGCGATCTCACCGCCGAGCTCCAGGTCGAGGTCGTCCCCCAGGGCTCCCTCACCAGCGAGGGCTCCTCCGACGGCTCCTCCGGCGGCTCCTCCGGCGGCGCGCCGACCACCGGCGAAGATCTGACCACCGGGACAGGTTCCTCCTCGAGCTCGTCCGCCGCCTCGTCCAGCGCCGCCAGCGCCTCGGACACCGCCCCGACGGAAGATCCCGCCGCCGAGGGCTGCGCCTGCAGCTCGCGCTCCCCAAGCGCCGCGCTCGGCCTCCTCGCCCTCCTCCCCCTGCTCGGCCGGAGGCGGCGCCGCGGTGCCTAGCTCCGCGACAGACCGCGCTGCACCCACGCGGGGCCGAGGCGCCTCGAGCTGCCGGGACGCCGGCCGCCGCGAACTTCGCCCGGTCGATCCTCACGTCGGTCCTGGCCGGCCCGCCCTCGTCCTCGCCCTCGCCCTCGCCTGCGGCGACCCGGGTGGTTCCGGCTCGACCACCGAGGACGCGTCCACCACTGCGTCCGCCGCCACCGGCGCCTCGACCACGGACGCGTCCACCGGCGCGCCCACCACCGGAGAGCCCGCGAGCTGTCAACAGACGGGAACGCTCTCCCTGAGCACCCCCGCGACCTTCACCCTCCCGCCCGGCGCCACCTGCGAGGCGCCCTGGACCCTCGCCGAGCCGCGGGTGGTCGCCGTCCTCGCCCCGGGCGCCCGCCTGAGCCTCGCGGACGAGCTCGAGGCCGAGCCCGGCTGGCTCGCCCCCCACCTGCGCGGCCCGGGCCCCCAGGCCCTCACCCTCGAGAACCCCGGCCCCGACGAGCTCACCGCCGAGGTCTCCCTCCTCGACTACGGTCCCGCGCCGCCGTCCGTGCTCCACGAGCGCAGCCTCGCGTGGACCCAGCCGGAGATCCTCGACGCCCCCGAGATGTGCCGCCTCGGCTGCCTCATGGCCAAGATCTCCGAGGACGGCCACGGCGGGCGGCTCCTCCGCGCCTGGATGGACCGCTTCGCGACCACCGCCCACTCGGAGCGCCTCGGCCCCAAACAGCTCCTCGACGAGTTCGCCGCCCAGCAAGGCACCCCGCCCGAGCAGTGGGACCTCGACCTCCTCCCCTTCACCCTCACCGGCGCCCACAACCGCATCGACCTCCGCCGCGACGGTCACTGCGGCGAGCTCCGCGTCTCGCTCGCCTCGACCCACCCGATCTTCCGGCCCTTCCACCTGATCTTCCTCGTCCGCCAGGCCGCCGCCCCCGCCGACCGGAGCCCCGCCGGCGTCAGCCACTGCGCCGCCGCGGCCCACCGCGGGGCCGCCCTCTCCCTCCTCGAGGGCCCCGCGCTCCACGCCGCCGTCCTCGCCGAGCTCGCGGCCGGCCTCCAGGGCTCCGCCTTCCTCGCCGCCGAGACCGTCGAGTTCACCGTCTCGCCCTGGGAGTGGCGGCAGTGGTTCCCGGGCCCCAGCCCCGCCCCCGAGCCCGGCCTCACCCTCGTCCTCGACAACCCGCCCCTCTTCCAGACCCTCGACATCCCGCGCCTCAACACCGCCGGCCCCGACCGCGACGCCTTCCTCGCCTGGGTCGCAGACAACGCCGCCGCCCTCGACGCCCGCCAGCTCGAGATCCCCGAGCCCTTCCGGGCCCCCTCCGCGCGCGTCAGCCAGGGCGTCCCCTGGACCCCGCTCGACCTCGACGGCCTCGACCCCGGCCTCCTCCAGCAATTCCCGCAGCTCCGTCAGCACCTCGAGATCGTCGGCTGCCCCGCCTGCCACACCGCCGACGCCGAATTCGTGCAGACCCTCCCGAGCCGCACCTTCTCGCCCTTCTACGACAAGGAGCTCGACGCTCGCGCCGAGCACCTCGCCGCCATGGCCCGCGGCGACGCCCCCCAACCCCCCTTCGGCCCCCTCCAGCCCGGCCCCGTCCTCCACCCCTGACGCCCCGCGCGCAGGTTCAACCGGGGACGAAGATGTCGCACGCGTTGTCGATGACCATGACGGCCTGGTCGAAGAAAGGCGCGTAGCTCGGGGCGCAGATCGGGCCCCACGAGCCGAAGGTGAAGCTCTCGGCGAACGTCTTGAGGTTCGGCGAAAATTCGGCGTCGGGACAGCTCCCGTCGCCGCCGATCAGGCCGAGGGCGACGATCGCCTGCTCGTCGCCGCCCTTGGCCGCGACGAGGGCGTCGCGCCAGCTCGTCGGATCTCCCGCGGACTTCCCGACGTCCTCCTCGTCGCTGATGAACGTGACGACCAGGATGGCGTCGGGACGAAGGAAGCCCGAGTTGCACGTCCCGGGCCCGCTCTGCGTCGTGACCGCCTCCACCATCGCCTCCATCGGTCGCTCCTCGCTGTCGCCGTTGACGCCGACCGTGGCGACGCACGCGAAGGTGTCCGCGAGCGCCGGCTGGCTCGGGAGCATGTAGCGATTGCCGCCCACGACGCCGCAGGCGAAGCCCTCGGGGCTCTCCGCGATCCCGGCGCCCAGGGTCGCGTCGCAGGCGACCCCGAAGCCCTCGTCCGTGTCGATCGTGAGGATCTGGTAGTCCTGCGCCTTGACGGTGTCCTGGATCGACTGGATAAAGCCCGGGAAGCTCGCGGTCAGCGCCGCCTGCTCCTCGGCCATCGAGCCGGAGTTGTCGACCACGAAGACGAAGTCGATCTTGGCGCAGCCCTCCGCGGCCTCGCCCCCCGTGCCGGCGGCGTCCGGCACGGCGCCGAGGTCGAACTTCGGCCCGGGCTCGGGCGCAGAGGTCCCGGTCAAGACGGACCCGCTGGAGGCGCTCGGACCCGAGGTCGACGACCCGTCGGCGGTGGTGCCGTCCGTATCCTGCCCTGCACTGACGCTGGTGAGGCCCGAGGCGAACGCGTCGCTCCGGGGCGGAACACCTACATAACAGGCGATGAGCGGAATAACGCAGGGGAGGAGGAGACGAACCAGATCTGTCTTCAGCGGCACGCCCAGGACGTGTCGCGAAGGGCGCTCAACGATCAGCAGGATCGAGAGCGACGACGAACGCCGCTCAGGGAGTGAACACCGTGTTGTCGATCAGCCGGACCTCCCCGCGGCGCCCGGGGAAGAACGCCGCGACCGCCAGCAGCGCCGGGCGCGTCACGACCGGGGCCGGCTGCAGCTCCGCCGCGTCGACCAGCGACACATAATCGACGCGCCCTGGCGCGAGCGCCTCGGCCGGCGCGCCGATCAGCGCCGCGGCGTCACGCGCCCCCGCGGCGAAGCGCGCGCGCGCCGCCTGCAGGTAGCGTGGGATCGCCAGCGCCAGCGCGCGGCCCTCGGGCGACAGGTTCGAGTTGCGGCTCGACATCGCCAGCCCGTCGGGCTCGCGCACGATCGGCATCCCGACCACCTCGCCGCCGAGGAACAGGTCCGCGTGCATCCGGCGGAGGATCGCCAGCTGCTGGAAGTCCTTCTCGCCGAAGAGCGCCACGTCCGGCCGGACCAGCCCCCACAGCTTCGCCACCACCGTGCAGACCCCGCGGAAGTGGCCCGGACGCGACGCCCCGCACAGGTGACGATCGAGCCCGACCACCTCGACCCACGTCGACGTCCCGTTCGGGTACATCTCGCGCGGGTCCAGCGGGCAGAACGCGACGTCCACCCCGCAGCTCCGCGCCTTCTCGAGGTCCCCGGCCTCGTCGCGCGGGTAGCGGGCCAGGTCCTCGCTCGGGCCGAACTGGGTCGGGTTGACGAAGATCGACAGCGCCAGCGCGTCGCCGCGGCGGCGGCCCTCGCGGAGCAGCGTCAGGTGCCCCTCGTGCAGGTAGCCCATCGTCGGCACGAACGCGACCCTCGCAGCGGGCGCGAGCCCCGCCCGCCAGGTCTGCACCTCCGCACATGTCCGCAGCACCAGCATCTCAACCTGGCCCGTAGCCGCGCCCGCCCTGCCCCGGCGGCGGCGCCCCCGAGAAGCTGTGCTCCTCGCCCGGGAACGCCCCCTCGCGGACCTCCGCCGCGTAGGCGCGGAGCGCCACGCGGACCCCCTCCGCGAGGTCCGCGTAGCGCTTGACGAAGCGCGGCTTCCAGCGGTCCTCGAGCCCGAGGAGGTCCTGCAGCACCAGCACCTGTCCGTCGCAGCCGACCCCCGCGCCGATCCCGATCGTCGGGATCGCCAGCGACCCCGAGATCTCCCGCGCCAGGGCCGCCGGGATCCCCTCGAGCACCATGCCGTACGCGCCGGCCTCCTGCAGCGACAGCGCGTCCTGACGCAGCCGCTCGGCCGCCGCGTCCTCGCGGCCTTGCACGCGGAACCCGCCGAACTCGTGGAAGCTCTGCGGCGTCAGCCCGAGGTGCCCCATCACCGGGATCCCCGCCTGCACGATCTTCCGCACCGTCTCCGGCCGACCGCCCTCGAACTTCACCGCCTCCGCGCCGCCCTCTTGCACGAGCCGCCCCGCCGACACCAGCGCCTGCTCCGGGCTCACCTGGTAGCTCATGAAGGGCAGGTCGACCACCAGGTGCGCCCGCTGCACCCCCCGTCGCACGCAGCGCGCGTGGTAGATCATGTGCTCGAGCGTCACCTCGAGCGTGTGCGAGTGCCCCTGGATCACCATCCCGAGGCTGTCGCCCACGAGCACCACGTCGACCCCCGACTCGTCCGCCAGGCGGGCGAAGGTCGCGTCGTACGCGGTCACCATCACGATCGGCTGCCGCTGGCGCTTGCGCTGCACCAGACCGGGCGCCGTTACCCGCTGCGACGTCGTCGCCGCTTCTCCCGCCGCTGGCTTCGCTCCAGAGCTCATCACTTCGCGCGGAACATATCGCAGAGCCACCTCTTCGCCGTCCACCAGAGAATTCGACCTGCTCCTCACCGGTCGTCCCCTCGTTGCCGGCGCAACGATTTCAGCGAGAAAACTCACCTAACCTTTCAACCATTCCTCCTCAAACACGAGTGAATTCTTCTGCATCTGAGGAAAGTATGAGTTCGATGGGAAGAAACCATCGAATTCTCCCTCGCAGATTCGGGTGGGTCCTCGCCTTGCTGGCGTGCGGCGGCGATCGAGGCGGCGGGTCCGATGGCACGACCGGCGACACCACCGGCGACACCACCGACGCCACCGACGGGACCACGTCACCGACCGGCGGCACCACGGACGCCCCTGTCGTCGGCGACAAGTTCGGGCTCCTCAACTTCACCTACTACCCGGCCACCGCCTCCGGCCTCCCCGAGGCGCTCGGCATGGCCGGCGCCTGGCGCACCGAGCCCTTCACCACCGAGGACTTCTTCGCCGCGCAGGCCTGGTCGCTCTCCCTCCCGCCCGCGCCCGCCACGCCCGACACGGTCGAGAACCACGCGATCCCGGCGCCCTACGACTGGGGCCTCCCGGACACCTGGGTCACCGCCGGCAACGCCCTCAAGCTCCGCCATGGTCAGGAGTCGATCGCCTGCCTCCTGAGCGTCCAGGACACCTACCCCGTCTACCTCAGCGACGACGCCGCCTTCTTCGACCCCGCCTGCGCCCCCGACCCCGCGCGCTGGGTCGCCGCCGCCGACTATGACCTCATCGCCTTCGGCGGCGAGCTCGCCGACGACGTGATCCTCCCCGCCCGCATCACCACGCCCCCGACTCTCGCGCTCACCAGCCCCGACGTCTCCGCCTCGCTCTTCCCGCTCGACCGCGCCGCCGGCCTCGCCCTCGCCTGGGAGCCCGGCGACGACCCCGACGCCCGCGTCGTCGTGCGCCTGATCGACACCGTCGGCCAGACCCTCAGCGCCCACGCCCTCGACGACGGCGCCTTCACGATCCCCGCCGAAGAGCTCGCCGACCTCGCGCCTGGCCCCGCCACCCTCACCGTCGCACGCGAGCGCCTCTCCGACGTCGGCACCCCCGTCGGCGTCCTCCGCGTCATCCTCCGCTACGAGATCTGGGCCGATCCGGACCTGCTCTGAGGCACCCCCCATGCAGCGCAGAACCTTCCTCCAGACCCTCGGCGTCGCCTCTGCGGGCGCCGCCGCCTTCTCCGTCCTCCGCCACCCACGGCGCGCCCAGGCCTACTGGGGCGAGTGGCCCGCCGACAAGCTGGACGCCATGCTCCCCGCAGAGCGCCAGGCCCAGCGGGTCCTCGAGCTCTACCTCTACGGCGGCATGAACGCCTTCGACACCTTCTACACCGTCCCTGACTGGGGCAGCGGCGACCAGCGCTTCCTCCACGCCTACTTCCCCGAGACCGAGGCCCGCTTCGCCGCCTGCGGCTACCCCGGCGAGCTCACCGAGCCCTTCGCCGACGACGCCCTCGGCCTGAACGTCCACCTGGGCCCCTGGATCACCCCGATCCGCCAGCGCCCCGACGTCGTCGCCCGCACCCGGATCCTCGTCCAGCGCCACGACCTCCTCCCGCACGAGGGCGCCAACCCCTACGCCCTCACCGGCAGCCGCCTCGGCTCCCCCCGCCTCGCCGGCGTCGGCGCCTCGATCCAGCGCCACTTCCTCGAGCGCCCCGGCGGCCTGCGCGCCACCCCCTACGCCTACGTCCTCTACCCCGGCGTCGAGTTCCCCACCGACAACGTCCTCTCCGCCTCCGCGATCGGCCTCCACCCGGGCTCTGCCCGCCCCCTCAGCGTCACCGTCGACCCCAACTCCCAGCTCGCCGCCCTCCTCGGGCGGCCCGCGATCGCCGGCAACCGCGCCGCCTACGACGCCGCCGTCGACCACTACCTCGCCGCCTACCAGCAGCGCTTCCGCCCCGGCGGCAAGGGCCTCCCGACCCGCGCCGCCGAGCTGCGCAACTACGAGTTCGCCCAGTACGCCCGCAAGAGCGCCGACCAGCTCGCCGGCGTCCTCTCGCCCGACCTCTTCATGGGCGAGGGCGCCGCGCGCTGCGGCGACCAGGCCGACATCGACAAGTCGCGCATGCAGGCCCGCATGGCCGCGAGCCTCCTGACCCGCGCGGAGGACCGGGCCCGCTACGTCCAGTGGATCGACGGCGGCCTGATCCCCAACGGCTCCGGCGGCCACGACACCCACGACAGCCACGTCTACGACGCCTCGCGCAACGTCACCCACACCATGCAGTGCCTCGTCGACATCATCAACAAGCCCGACGAGAAGGACCCCGGCAAGCTCGACCTGGACCGCACCATGGTCGTCATCAACACCGAGTTCGGCCGCACCCCGCACCGGCAGGGCGACACC
>CAZMML010000006.1:0-18776 GCA_964567335.1 uncultured Nannocystis sp.
ATCAGATCGACAAGGACGCCTGCTCGAACACCTGCACCAACGTCCCCTGCGACCAGCAGGAGGGCGGCGGCATGGGCATGTTCGACTTCAGCTTCATCTGGATCGCCAACTCCCCGCAGGGCACCGTCTCCAAGGTCGACACGGTGCTCCTCAAGGAGGTCGCGCGTTACTACACCGACCCGACCCAGAACTCGAGCCCCTCGCGCACCGCGGTCAACGTCGACGGCCGCTACGCCGCGGTCGCCAACCGGATCGCCGGCTCGGTCACGGTCTACGCCGCCACCGAGGACGACTGCATCGACAAGAACAACAACGGCAAGATCGACACCTCGACCGGCCCGAACGACATCAAGCCCTGGGGTCAGGACGAGTGCCAGCTCTGGAACGTCAAGATCAACCCGTCCAACAACAACAACGAGCAGAAGGGCCCCCGCCCGCTCGGCTGGGACTTCGCCGACCAGGACCCGATCACCTGCGAGTTCCAGACCCACACGCTGTGGATGGGCTGGTACGGCAACGCGGGCGAGGCCTACTTCTGGCACCTCGACGACAAGGGCACCAAGCTCGGCGAGGTCAAGGTGCCGGTGTGGGGCAACCTCAACTCCTGGGGCCCCTACGGCGGCGCCGTCGACAAGAACCACGACTTCTGGGTCGCCGGCTGGCACGGGCCGCTGGTGCGGATCAACCACGCCGACCTCAGCTTCACCATGTGGAACGACCCGATGCTCAACACCGTCAGCTCCTACGGCATGGCGCTCGACAAGGAGGGCGACCCGTGGTTCGGCGGCTGCGGCGGTAGCGTGGTGACCTTCGACGTCGCCAACCAGAAGTTTATCAACATCGGCAGCCCCGGCGGCTGCCTCCGCGGCCTCCAGGTCGACGGCATGGGCCGCGGCTGGATCGCCCGCAACGGCGGCTCGTGCCTGATCCAGGTCGACACGATCAACAACACGATCGTCAATCAGAACATCAACCTGCCCGGCTGCCAGACCGTCGTCGGCGTCAGCATCGACATCGAAGGCTTCGTCTGGGTCGTCGACCAGGGCGGCAAGGCCTACAAGGTCAACCCCAACGACCTCTCGAGCCAGCAGGTCACCGGCTTCGTCGGCCCCTACACGTACAGCGACATGACCGGCGCCGGCATCCGCCTGCAGGCCGTCCCGCAGTAGCGGGCGACCCCGCGACAGCCCCGTCATCCCCCCAAGACACCCGTGTCGCGGCGGCGCCCTCGGACGCCGCCCGCGCGCGGGCACGGCGTCGGTACGAGGCTTGCAATCTCGGTCCGCATGCTCCGCACCCCCCTGCTCGCCCTCCTCCTCGCGCTCGCCTGCGGCCCGAAGGGCAACGACTCCGACACCGCCTCCACCGACCCGACCACCAGCGACACCTCCGACGCCACCGACAGCTCCGCGTCCTCTGCGACCTCCGGCGTCACCTCCGGCGGCTCGACCACCGGCGGGTCCTCGAGCGGCGGCTCGACCGGGCCTGACCCTGGCTACAAGCGCGAGTGCCAGCCCGGCGACTTCGTGTGCGATGACTGGGGCTGCGCCGACGCCCCGACCGTCGACGAGGGCGAGTGCTACAAGCCCTGCACTCCGAACGCCGGGATCGGCGAGCTCGACCCCGAGTGCGACGAGCCCGAGCGTCCCTTCTGCAGCCAGGTCGGCCAGGCCTTCGGTGGCGACTTCGACTGCAACGGCTGCGTCCACGTGTGCATCGCCGAACCCTTCAACCAGTGCCAGTCCCCGGCCGACGGCTGCTAGCTGGCCCTCGGCCAGGCCGGTCCCCCGCCCGCCACCACAAGTCCCGCCAGGTCGTACGGCCCCCGATCGCCACGCCCGACACGCACGCTTGTGCGTCGAGGCCCTGCGTGATATCGCCCCCGCATGATCGCCTACGACCGCGAAGGCCGCACCCTCGTCCTCGCCGACGGATCTGAGCTCCTCGTCCACGACGGACCCTCCGAGGGCCCTCGCTGGCGCCGCCAACTCTCGGCGCCGCTGCTCGCGGTCGGCGCGACCCCCAGCGAGCTCGTCGCGGTCACCGGTGACGGCGAGATCGCCTGGTTCGAACACGATCGGGAGGCCCTCCGCGCCCGCGTGAGCGCGGGCGGTCCGATCCTCGCAGCGGCCATCTCGCCCGAGGGACATGTCCTTGTGGGCACCTCCGACGAGGTCAGCGTGTGGACGCCCGGCGGGCGGCGCCTCCGGGTCGAATTCGCCGGCCCCCGCGCCCTCGCCTGGGGGCCAGGCGGCCGCTTCCTCGTCGGCGGCGAGTCGGGCGAGGTCCGCGAGTTCGCGGCCGACGGCGCCCCTGGCGTCCTCGCCGAGCTCAGCGGGCCGGCGGTCGCCGCCGCCCACAACGCCAGGGGCTTCTGGATCGTCGCCACCGCGCGCAAGCTGCTCCGGCTCGACCCCACCGGCCTGCACCACCTGACCCCGGGGCCCGACGACTCGCCCCACCGCGCCCTCGCCTGCTCCGCCGACGGCGCGCGGATCGCCATGATCCCGGGCGACGCGCTGGTCATCGTGCTGAGCTGGCCGGCGCGGGACAACGTCGGCCAGATCCGCTACCTCGACCGCAGGGCCGAGGGCCTCTGCTTCGGCCCTGCGCCCTGGCTCGCAGTCTCGCTCAACGGCGGTGACGGCAACAAGCTCAACCTCCAGACCGGCGGCATGCACCGCACGGACACCCAACCCGGTCGCCCGCACCGGCACTGGATGGTCTCGATGTCGGTGAACCCGCCCGACCCCGAGGCCGACGCGCCCGCGGAAGAGCCGGCACGCCCGCCCGCACCTCCCGCACCTCCCCGCGCCGCTCCTCGCCCCGCCTACGCCCCGCCCGAAGGGCCCGCCCCCGCCGCGCAAGCGGGTGTAGGGACGATCCTCCGCGTCCTCGCCGTGACCCTCGGGGTCATCGCGATCATCGCCTGGCTTGCTCTTTAGGACATGTCCTGGATTGCGCGCGGTCGGCCGTCCGGCCCGCGGACACCTCACGCGACGCGCCGCGATCCCTCGGGCGCGCCGAGGAGCTCACTCACCGCGAGGTGGCACCGAAGGGAAACCCTCGTACGACCCGCACAACGAGGAGAAGCCCGTGAAGACCAGGCCGGCGGCTACGCCATCCGCGGCGCGTGAACGCCACCGCGACGTCGGACGAGGGGACCGCCCCGCCGCGCAGGGGGGACCCCCGGTTCTTGCACGACCGGAGAGCCCGCCCCAGTGAGCTGGTTGACGTCGCCGAGCGCGCGCGGGGCTCACCCGCGCGCGCGGTTTCTGCGATCATTTCCGCGCCATGAGCGTCGACGTCCACCGCACCGCCCTCGCCGAACTCCTCGCCGCCTACGCCAAGGGACCCCGAGAGGGCGCCGAGCTCGGCGCCGCGCTCGCCGAGCGCAAGGACCTCAAGGACAGCTTCGCGCAGATCGCCAAGGTCCTCAAGTACCGCGACGCGCAGCACCTCATCATCCAGCGCTGCTTTGAGGCCGACCCCGATCATCCGCTGCACCAGGCCGCCCGTGCGCTCGCCGCGGCCGACGCCCTGCCGGGCACGCCCTGGGTGTCGATCGCGAGCGCAGGCCAGCCGAAGCGCTGGATCATCGGACTCGCCCTCTCGCGGCGCGAGCCGGCGGTCTACGCCCGCGAGATCGACTCCCGCGTGTCCCTGTGGTCGACCGAGCGTGGTGAGCACCTCGTCGATCTCGCCCTGCCGGGCGGCAAGAAGGACGTCGCCGTCGTCCTCCACGAGACCGACGAGGGCGTCCTCCGCTGCCTCACCCGCTCCGGCCATCTCCTCGCGCGCGGCCCCGGCGAGAAGGCCTTCACCAAGCTGCTCGAGGTCGGCAACACGCGGCACGCCTGGGCCGCGTGCCCGGAGCTCCGCTGGCTCATCAACCAGATCGACTTCCAGCCGGTCGAGGAAGGCGGCGCGGCCGCCCAGCGGGTCGGCCTCCACGACGCCGTCTCGCGCACCTCGCGGGAGGTCCGAGTGCCGATCAACTACCCCGAGGGCAAGTTCCACTGGGTCCCGCTCGAGGGCGGCCGCTTCTTGATCGGGGGCCGGCGCTCGCGCGACGACGACACCGAGGTCCACTCGCTCTCGCTCCTCGACCCGGTCACCGGCGCCGTGACCACGTTGCCGCTCGTCGGCGAGATCCAGGACCTGGCCCTCGGGACCCGCCCCAACACCGTCCGCCTCTCGCTCGTCACCCGCGACGCCGAGGGTGAAGAGGTCGACACCCGCGAGGTGGAGTACGACCTGGCGACGCGGACCGAGTCCCTCGTCGCCGAGACCGAGGCGGAAGACGAGGAGCGCGACGACCGCACCCTCCAGCTCGACGGCGGCCTCCGCTTCGACGCGTACACCGGTCGCTTCCTCGACGGCGAAGATCGGATCACCGCCGCGTACCTCCTCGCGGACGATCCCTACACCAAGGTCGCGGCCTGGGACGCGGCCCGTCAGAGCGTCGTGTACGCTGGCGGCGATCCCCCGACCGCCCTCGTGGTGCTGCGGCGCTACGACCCGGACGCCGTGAAGGCCGCCCCGGTCGCCCCGGCGGCGGAGCCGCTCCCGTGGACGCATCCCGGCGCCATGCTGACCTACGCGCTCTCCGACTTCGACGCCAGCGACACCTACACCTTCGAGGTCCTCGACTCGGACCCCGGGCTGACGCTGCAGATCCGCATGGACGACCAGCTCGTCGCCGCCCACGCCCGCTTCTCGGTCCAGGCGCTCGAGCGAGCCGACCGTCCCGTCGCGCTCGCCCAGGGCGGGGCCGACGTCGATCTCTCCCAGGAGCAGACGAAGGTCGTCCCGCCGATCATGCTCTCCCGCGCGAGCGCAGCGGCCCTCCGCGCCGGTCGCGACCTCACCTGGAAGAGCGAGTGGACGGGGACCACGACCCTCTCAGGCGCCAGCCCCGAGCTCGTGCGGGTGCGCGTCGACGAGGTCGAGCGCCCCGTCGCCGCGCGCACCGCCCGCAACGACGACGTGATCCTCACCTTCCTCGACGACCCGCAGTGGCCCCTGGTCCTCTCTCGCGCCGAGGGCGACTGTTTCCTCCGGCTCGAGACGATCGAGCTGCCCCGCTCGGCGAGGGGCGCGGTGACACCAGCGAGATCCCCCTCTGCCCCGGAGGTCGACGCGGAGATCAAGAAGGTCGCCAAGAAGGTCGCCAAGAAGGCCTCCGACGCCGTCGCTGCGGCAGAGGTCAGCGCCACCCTCGCCGCCAAGAAGGCCTCCGCCAAGAAGGCCGTCAAGGCCGTCGCCAGGGCCAACGCCGCGCCCGCCGCCAACGAGCCGCCCGTCGCCAAGAAGACCGCCGCCAAGAAGGCGGCGAGTCAGAAGACCGCCGCCGCCAAGAAGACCGCGACCCCGAGTCCGAAGGTCTCCGCCAAGAAGACCACGGCCAAGGCGGGCGCGAAGAAGACCGCCGCGCGGCGCTGAGCCGCGCGTCAGGCCTTGGCCGGCTCCTCGAGGGGCGCCTCGATCTGCGAGATCATCCGCCGCAGGAGCCCCTCGACCATCAACGCGCGCTCGCCCTGGTCGTACACGCCGTCGTGGTAGCGCGCCTGGATGTCCTCGTACTTGTCGCGGGTGTCGCTGATGAGCTGCTTGTAGGGCTTGCGGCGGGCGAGGACCTCTTTTTGGTTCTGCCAGAAGAAGGAGACCATCGCCGCCATGGTGAACCCGGTCACCGCCATCCCGACCGGGCCGCTGAGGATATAGGCCAGGCCGTAGCGGAGCGCGACCACGCCGCCGACCCCGACCGCCAGCTCGCGGATCCCGCTCTTGCGCACCTTGCCCCACGCCATCGGGATCAGCTCCCCGGACGCGAGCACCAGCGCCACGAACTCGGGCCTCTTCGCGCCTCGCTCATAGGTGTCCTTGATCACCTGGCGCATGAAGGCGTCGAAGGTCTCGTACACCTCGCCCGGGTACGCGGTGTGGCTCGTGCTCGCTGGCATACCCCCCAGCATAGCAGAGCGCCGGGCCCCCTTTGACAGGCACCCGCGCGGCTCGCACAATTTCGACCTCCATGCCGCGCCCCTCGTCGCATCGCGCCTGGCCCGTGCGCTTGCTCGCGGCCCTCGCCCTGGCTTGTGCTTGCCGCAAGCCGACCGTGACCGTCGCGCCGGTCGCCGATCTGTCCGAACGTTCAGGTGATGCAGGCGCCGAGCCCGAGCCGCCCGAGCCGCAGGTCGACCCGAACGACGAGCCCGAGGGCGAGCCCGAGGCGCCGCCCGCCGCGCCGCCCGAGCGCCCGCCCTCGGTCGCCGCGACCGATCTCGACGGGGCGCTCGGTGCTCTCGCCAAGGGCGACCCCGAGGGGGCCGCCGCCTTCCTCACCGGCGCCCTGCACAAGAAGCCCGGCGACGAGCGCGTCCGCCTCGCCCTCGCGCACGCCCAGCTCGCCACCGGCGCCTACGACCTGGCCGCCGCGACCCTCGCCGACAAGGCCGGCTCCGCGGGCCCCGCCCGCCTGCGCCTGCACGCCCGCCTGCTCGCGCTGCGCGGCGATCTCCCCGGCGCGCTCGCGCAGCTGCAGAAAGCCGCCGCCGATCCCGCGGAGCTGCCCGCCCGCGGCGAGTGGCTCAGCCTCCTCGCCGCGACCGGCAAGGCCAAGGACCCGCAGGCGATCGCGCTGCGCGAGGCGCTCTACGACGCCTACGACGCCGGCAAGGTGAAGAGCGCGGAGCAGCTGACCGCCGTCGCCCGCGCCGCGCTCGCGCGCGGCAGCACCGGCGCCTTCCACGACGCCAACATGGTCCTCGAGGAGGCCGAGAAGCTCCCGCTCGAGACCGGCGCCCCCGAGCCGCCGCACGTCCTCCGCGACCGCGCGCTGCTCCTGCGCGGCGCGACCCTGCGCGAGAAGTACGCCGCCGCCGACGCGATCGCCACCTACGAGCTGATCCTCCAGCGCGACCCCTGGCACCCGGACGCCCTCGCGGGCGTCGCCGCCGCGCACCTCGCGGAGCTCCGCCGCGCCGCCGCCAGCGAGGCCGCCTCGCGGGCGCTCCAGGTCAACCCGCGCCACCCCGAAGCCCTCGCGGTCCTCGCCAAGGTCGCGCTGGTCGAGGGCCGCCGCGACGAGGCCGCCCGCCACGCCCGCGACGAGATCCTCCCGATCAACGCCACCAGCCCCGACGCCCTCGCGGTCCTCGCCGGCGCCGCCCAGGCCGCCGGCGACGGCCCCGCCTACGCCCGCCTCCGCGACCAGGCCCTCGCCGCCTACCCCACCGGCACGCCCTTCTTCCTCTCCCTCGCCGACCTCCTCGTCTCCATGCACATGTACGAACAGGCCGGCGAGGTCCTCGCCGAGGCCGCCGGCCGCGCCCCCCAGGACCCCTACATCCTCTCCGCCCAGGGCCTCAACCTGCTCCGCCTCGGGCGCGAGCCCGAGGGCCGCGCCGCCCTGCAAGAGGCCTGGAAGCGCGACCGCTTCAACGCCCGCACCCGCAACACCCTCGACCTCTACGACCAGCGCATCGACCCCCACTACACCGAGGTCGTCCAGGGCGACCTCACCCTCCGCCTCCTCAAGGAGGACCAGGAGCACGTCAGCGGGGACATGCTCGCGATCATCGCCCGCGCCCGCGCCGCCCTCGACAAGCGCTACGGCCAGCACCCCACGCCGCTGCGGATCGAGGTCTTCGCCGACCCGCACGACTTCTCCGTCCGCACGATCGGCGTCCCCAGCCTCGGCGCCGTCGGCGTCTGCTTCGGCCGCCTGATCACCGCGCTCGGCCCCTACGCCGGCACCCACAACTTCCACCAGGTCATCTGGCACGAGCTCGCCCACGTCTACGCCGTCCAGCTCAGCAAGGGCCGCGTCCCCCGCTGGTTCACCGAGGGCCTCTCCGAGTGGGAGTCCGAGCTCGCCGACCCCTCCTGGGCCCGCGAGTCGGCCGACCTGCTCGCCGCCGCCCGCCGCCAGAACAAGCTCCGCCGCCTCTCCGAGCTCGAGCTCGCCTTCCTCCGCGCCGGCTCCGCCCAGGGCATGGAGGTCGCCTACACCACCGCCGCCTACGCCGTCCGCTACCTCGGCCAGACCTACGGCACCCCCCGCCTGATCGCCATCCTCAAGGGCTACGGCGAGGGCGCCACCACCGAGGCGCTCTTCGAGCGCCACCTCGGCAAGCCGCTCGCGACCGTCGAGCAGGAGTTCGAGACCTGGCTCTTCGCGCAGCTCGACGCCAAGGTCCGCGGCTGGCGGCCCGCCGGTCGCGGCGAGAAGTCCGACGAGCGCGACAAGCTGCTCGCGCAGGCGCTCGCCGAGGCGCAGGCGATGGCCAGGGCCGCCGCCGCCCGCACCCTGCAGAAGCTGATCCAGGGCCGCGGCGACGGCTACGTCCCGCGCATGACCCTCGCCGAGGTGCTCCTGCAGGGTCCGAGCTGGAAGCAGGCCAAGGAGCACTACCTCAAGGCGCGCGAGTTCCGGAGCGAGTCGGTCGAGCCGGTGATCCGCCTCGCCGAGCTCGCCCGCCGCGCGGACGACGTCGCCGGGGAGATCAAGCTCCTGCGCGAGGGGCTCGAGATCGACGGCATGAGCCTCGACCCCGCCGCCCGCCTGACCATGCTCGCGCTCGTCACCTCCGACGAGCCGAGCTTCGCCTACGCGCTCGACCGGGCGACCGCGATCGCCCCCCTCCACCCGATCACCCTCGCCGGTCAGGCGCTGCGCGCCGCCCGGGCCGGCGACAAGGCCCGCGCCCGCGCCCTCAGCGCCCGCGCCCTCAAGGACATGAACGAAGGGCCCTTGTCCAGAGGCCCGGTCGACACCCTCGTCGTCCTCGCCCTCGCCGCCGAGGCCGCCGGCGACCTCACCCGCGCCAAGATCCTCGCCGTCCGCGCCGCCGCCGAGCCGAAGCTCCCCGCCCCCGCCAAGGCCGCCATGGACCGCCTCGCCCGCGCTCAGTGAGCCGGAGCTCGACCCCGACATTCCTCACGCGACCTGCCCGCGATCCGCGGGGACACATCGCGACCTCCGCGGTGTTGATCCCCCATGGCTTTCACCCTACGGACCGCTCCACTCCCCATCCGCCCCCGCGCCCTCCCCCTTGGCCTGCTGCTCATCGCGGCCTGCCCGTCGACCGAGACCACCAGCGACACCGAACCGACCACCGACGACGAGACCTCGACCGGCTCGACCGAGACAGACACCAGCACCGAGGGCGCCCCGACCTCCACTGGCGGCGCCTCCACCTGGACCCTGACGGGCCCCGTCCGCCTCGCCGAGGGGTTCGCTCCGCCACAGGACGCCGTCGGCACCCTCCACGTCGCCCTCGCCAGCGCGTGCGGCGACTGGGACACCCCGCTCCCGGAGCTTCACACCGTGGTCACGGGCGTCGACCTCCACACCGAGGAACCCACCTACCTCTTTCAGGTCCCGCCTGGCACCTACCACCTGATCGCCTTCCTCGACGAGGAGGGCGGCGACGCCGACGCGACCCCCGGCTCCGGCGACCTCCTCTTCTTGAGCGACGGCGACAAAGAGTGCCGCACCTACGAGCTCGGCGAGGGCAACGGCTTCATCGAGCTCTCCGTCGAGCTCGGCGCCGCCTTTCCCTCCACCTGAAGAGCCAGCTAGAACACGCCCCTGATGCGGCTCGCGATCTCGCCTGAGCGCGGATCGTCGTCGCGGTGGCACGAGCGACTCGCGTCGGCTATAGCAAGGGACCGTGTCGCAGCGACCCGTCTTCGCCGATCCCAAGACCGACCTCGTGTTCAAGCGGGTCTTCGGGGACGAGGCGCACAAGGACCTCCTGATCGCCCTCCTCAACGCCCTGCTCGGCCTCGACGAAGCGCACCGGATCGTCGACCTCACCTACCTGCCGGCCGAGCAGACCCCCGCGGTTCCCGGCATGAAGAACTCGATCGTCGACGTCAAGTGCCTCGACGCTCGCGGCACCCGCTACCTCGTCGAGATGCAGCTCTTGCACGTCGAGGGCTTCGAGAAGCGGATCGTCTACAACCTCTGCAAGGCCTTCACCGCCCAGCTCGGCGCCGGCGACGCCTACCCCGCGCTGGGCGACGTGGTCGCCGTGACGATCTGCGACTTCGTTCTATGGCCGCCCCAGCCCGGCGAGACGCCCGTCCCGATGGTCAGCCGCTGGTCG
Source organism: uncultured Nannocystis sp. (assembly GCA_964567335.1). Classification (GTDB taxonomy): domain Bacteria; phylum Myxococcota_A; class Polyangia; order Nannocystales; family Nannocystaceae; genus Nannocystis. The sequence continues at coordinate 10,119 of CAZMML010000006.1, forward strand.
ATGCGCGAGGAGCAGACGGGGATCACCGGCCTACGCCAGCTCCGCTACGCCTTCCTCGAGCTCCCCAAGTACGCGGCGGGCGACGCGCCAACCGCCCTCGTCGACCGCTGGGCCTACTACTTCCGCGAGGCCCGCAACTTCAAGGCCGTGCCCCGCGCCCTGGCCGAGCAGCCCTTCGTGGGCGCCCTCGAGGCGGCCCGCGCCGCCGCCTTTACGCCCGACGAGTGGGAGGCCTACGACCGCGCCAAGATCGCCGAGCAGGACGCCCGCGGCGCCCTCAGCCTCGCCCTCCAGGAGGGCCGCCAGGAGGGCCTCAAGGAGGGCCTCAAGGAGGGCCGCAAGGAGGGTCGCAAAGAGGGTCGCAAAGAAGGCCTCAAAGAGGGCCGCAAGGAGGGCCTCCTCGTCGCGCTCGAGCTCTCCTGCGAGCTCCTCGGCGTCGAACTGACCGACGAGCGCCGGGCCTGCGCGAACGCCCTCGATGACGCCGCGCTCGAACAGCTCCTCGCGGGTCTCCGGCGTGAGCGCCGCTGGCCCGAGTGAACGCGACAGATCCGCGCCTGCACGAACGCCGAGGACGCGCCGCGGCGGGAGCCGGTGTTAGGATGAAGGGTCCGATGGCCGAGCCCGCGCGCACATCTCCTCGAAGCTGGCCCGCGCTGCTCCTCTTCGCCTCGCCCTGGCTGCTCTACGCCGTGGCGCTCATGCTGCAGCCGGACGACCCCTTCGCTCTCTGGCACGGCGACACCGCCTGGCCCGCGCGGCACTTCCTGGTCCACAGCCAGGGCGGGCTCGTCACCCCGATCTTCGGCTACGTGATGATCGGCGGGGTCGGGGCGCTCTTCTTCGGCCTCATCCTGGTGGCCGCCACGCAGCTCGTCTGTCGCCTCCTTCGCGTACGCGACCGCAGCGACGTCGCGTCGCGCCTGGCGTTCGTGCTCATGCCCGCGTGGGCCTTCGTCCTCCTCAAGGCGGTCCCGCAGACCGTGACGGAGATCGACCCGGAGGCCAAGGCCCTGCGCGTGCGTCACTTCCACCTGCTGCTCCGGTATCCGCTCGGCGCGACGGAGCTCGCCGGCTCCGAGCTCCGCGCGCTGGACCTGACCTCGTACTTTTACAAGCGCCACGGCACCCGCTACCTGCAGCTCTTCGCCCTGACCCGCGCGGGCGAGGTCCTGCAGCTCGCCGAGCGCCCCTGCGAGGGCGACGAGGCGGCCTGCCTCGCCTCCGGCGACGCCGACGTCCTCGAGCTCGGGCGCTGGCTCGGGCACCCGGAGCCGCGCCTCGACGCGACCACCCGTCCGGGCCACCACCTCGTCGTGCTCGCCCGCCGCTGAGCGGGGTTCAGCCCCCAGCGCCGCCGCGCTCCGCTTCGGGTATGCTCGCCCGATGAAGTCGGCTCGACCGATCTGCTCCCCTTGCGCCTGGATCGTCGCGCTCGCGTGCGCGTGCGGCGACGACGTCCAGACCTCGCTCAGCGCCACCGGCACCAGCAGCACCACGCTCCCCGCGGGCAGCTCCTCGAGCGGCGGACCGGGCTCGAGCGGCCCCGAGCCTACGACCGCCGGGAGCGGCACGGGCACCGGCACCAGCGGCGCGACCACCGACCCGACCGGCAGCACCGGCGGCTTCAAGTTCGACCTCCCGATGGGCGCCGACATCGGCGTTCCGCCCCCCTCGTGCAAGGTCGTCGACGACATGGACGCGATCGGCGACTGCACCGACAAGGCCCCGCCCGACGCCTTCGAGCCCGAGGTGCAGTGGAGCTTCATGGGCCCGCCCGGCTTCGAGGAGAGCATCGTCACCCCGTTGGTCGCCAACCTCACCGACGACAACGGCGACGGCGAGATCGACCTCTGCGACGTCCCCGACGTCGTCGTCGTCGCCGGCCCGAACGTCGGCTCGGACACCCCGCCCGGTCGCCTCTACGTCCTCGACGGCGCCACCGGGGCGGTCCACTTCTACGCCGCGGAGCCGGTGCAATGGGGCGCGACCCCGGCGCTCGGCGACATCGACGGCGACTTGATCCCCGAGATCGTCTCGGTCGAGCCCGGCGGCACCGGCCGCCTGATCGCCTTCGAGCACGACGGGACCGTCAAGTGGAAGAGCGACACGATGTGGCTCGGCGCCCAGTCCAGCGCGATCGCGCTGGCCGACGTCGACCAGGACGGCGACGTCGAGATCATCGCCGGCGCCTACCTCTACGACCACGAGGGCAAGCAGATCTGGGTCAAGGGACCGAACACGATCTACTCCGCCTCCGCCGCGGCCGACCTCGACGGTCAGCCCGGGCTCGAGATCTTGATCGCCGGCGCCGCGTTCCACGCCGACGGGACCCAGTGGTACGACACCCAGATCGGCGGCTGGGTCCACCCGCAGGTCGCCAACCTCGACGCCGACCCTCAGCCTGAGGTCCTGCTCGCCAGCGACTCCGCGATCTACCTCATCGAGCACGACGGCACCCAGGTGTGGAGCTTCGCGCCCAACGGCCAGGGCGACCTCAGCCGACCGATCAACATCCACGACTTCGACGGCGACACCAAGGCCGAGTTCGGCGTCAGCGCGCCGAACTTCTACGGCGTCTACGAGGCCGACAAGACCCAGCTCTGGCAGGCGATGGTCGTCGACCAGAGCGGCCAGGCCGGCGGCACCGCCTTCGACTTCATCGGCGGCGGCAAGGCGCAGGCGATCTACGCCGACGAGCACACCGTCTGGGTCTACGACGACAAGGGCGCCGCGCTGATGAGCACGCCGCACCTCTCGGGCACGATCATCGAGTATCCGACCGTCGCCGACATCGACAACGACGGCTCCTCCGAGATCCTCGTCGTCTCGAACACCCTCCTCGTCGGCGGCGTCGTCCCCTTCACCGTCCAGGCCGTCCGCGACATCGAGGATCGCTGGGTCCAGGGCCGCCGGATCTGGAATCAGCACACCTACCACGTCACGAACGTCCGCGAGGACGGCACGATCCCCCAGGCCGAGAAGCCCCACTGGCAGGCGCTCAACACCTTCCGCACCCAGGCGCAGATCCAAAACGGCGGCCTCTGCCAGCCGCCCCCGCCCGGGTGACGCGCGAGCTACCCGCGCCCCCGCGTCGGGATGGTCTTCAGCTGCTTCGCCGGGACGTCGAGCGGCAGCCTCACTGCGCCCTCCGCGTCGGCGACAAAGGCGTCGCCCTCGCACTTCCAGCGCTCGATCTCTCCGGCCTCGCCGAGGCGCAGCGCGCGGCTCCCGGTCCACGCGCCGAGCTCGAGGTCCAACGAGGCGCCGGGTCGCTGCGGGTCGAGTAGAAGCTTCCCGCCGGCCCACGTGACCTCCTCCACCGGGTGGCCGCCGCGACAGACGACCCGCTCCGCCGTCACCGCAGGGGCCTCGCCCGACGCCCCGCGGGCCCGCGTCACCACCACGTCGCCTGGTCGCACCGCGTGGACCCGGGGGCACAGGTCGGACTCGGTCGCGTCGCGGAGGGGGCAGCGCTCGCCCTCGGCGAGGTAGTCGCCTGCGCAGAGGGTGACGAGCTCGGCGCCCGTCCACCCGCGCGAGAAAGGCGGGCGGCAGGTGATCAGGCGGAAGGGGGGCTGCGTCGACTCGCCGCCGCGTGGCGCGTAGGTGCTCGCGAAGGTCGCCCCGCCGTGCCAGGCCCACACGTCAAAGACCGCGCCGGTGCCGACGTCGACGAGGCTCCCGATCGCGGGGTCGCCGCCGTCGGCGCCGAAGTGAGCGGCGCGCGTCGAGGTGCCGTCCGGACGGACCCAGTGGAGCTCAAAGCCGGGGCACTTCGTGTCACGACCGTCGACGATGTCGGTGCACTGGGCGTCCCCGCCGACGCCTGCGACGACCGCCTCGCCATCGGCGAGCGCGAGCACGCGGACCATGTCGCGGCCGGGCCAGTCGACGAGGTGCGGGGTCGAGAACTGTCCCAGCGTGACCGGCGGGAGCGCCGACGAGAGATCCGACGCGACCATCATGGCCGCGAGCAGACCCCGCGCGCGCGGCTCGCTCGCGAGGAGCGCGACCCACGCGACCCACGCCTGGCCCTCCTTGTGGCTCACGGCGAGGGCGAGGACCTCGCCCGAGGTCCGGCGGAGCAGCCGCGGCTCGCCGCGCGCCTGGCCGAGCTCGTCGAGCTCGAGGACGACGAGCTCACTCCGCCCGGCCTCGGCGTCATGGCTCGACCACACGACCAGCGCGCCGCCGTCGAGGGCGGTGACCGCGAAGGGGCCCAGGGTCGCCGTCGACATGGGCGGCGACGCGGCCGGGGCGACGGGTGAGGGCGCGACGACGGGCGCGGGCGGAGCGGGCGCAGGCGGGGCGTCTTGCGTGCGCGGAGCTCCTGCGCCCTCGCCCGCGAGGACCGCGGGTGTCGGCCGGTCAGGCGCCGCGGTCGGGCCGGTGCACGCGAGGGCGGGGGCGAGGACGAGGGCGGACCACGAGTCGCGCGTCATCGTCCCGAGCCTACGACGGGTCAAGCTCAAAGCGGAGCCGCATTCTCGAGGAGCATCCGACCCAGCCAGGGTCAGCCGCGCGCTTTGGGCGCTGGCCTCCGCGTCCCGCGCGACGACCGCTCATTCCGGCTCGTCGAACGAGAACACCTCCTCGATGGTCACGCCGAACACGCGCGCGATCCGAAACGCCAGCTCCAGCGACGGCGAGTAGCGCGACTGCTCGGTCGCCACGATCGTCTGGCGACTCACCCCGACGCGCTCGGCGAGCCCTTGCTGCGTCATCTCCCCGGCCTGGAAGCGCAGCTCGCGGATTCGGTTCCCGACCGGAGTCGCGCCGGTCCGGGGCGGACGGCCAGGGCCTGGTCTCGACACGGCGCCTCAGCCTCGGCGGTACAGCACGGCCGCGTGGACCATCCGGGTCAGCTCCGCCGCGATGAAGCAGGCGAAGAGCACGGAGCCGGTGAAGATCGGGCTGGCGAACGAAACCGCCTCGGTCGGGCTGGCCATGCCCTGAACCACCGTCAGTCCGATCACGAGGAACACCCCGACGCTGAGCACCGCCGAAGACACCCGCCCCGCACGCCGCTGGATCGCCGTGATTCGCTCGTCGTCAGGCTCCGGACGGGTGCGCAGCGCCGCGAGCGCGTGCAAGATGATCAACGCGAACACCTGCGCCGCCACGCCGACGATCAGCAGCCCGATCAGCGACAGCGACGTCGGCGACGAGAACGCGACAACGAGAAGCGCGGGGTAGATCAGCGCGGTCGTGACGAGGCTGGCCAGGTTCGACCGCTCGTGAAAGTCCGCTCCGGTGCCGCTGAGGTTCATGTCCATAAGGTTCATTAGATTTGACATCAAGTCAATTTTAATTGACTCTCATGAGTTCACTATCCTCCCTCAAGCGCCGCGCGTCTTCGGAGCGCGTGGCCGCGCGCTCTTCGTGACCCGCGGGCGCCGCTCCGTCCGCGCTACGATGGGCGAACGTCGAGCTGCGATGACGCCGATCCGCTTCATCAACACCGACCTCGAGGTCGAGGTCCGCCGCCCGCCGCAGGCGCTGGTCGCAACACTCGAGGCGCTCGGCGTCTTCGCCCTCCACGAGCCCGCCCCGCGGCCTGACGGCTCGCTCGCGATCAACTTCGAGGCGATGATCGAGGGCGACGCGCAGACCACGGTCGACGCGCTCCTCGACGCGATCGAGGGCCTGACCGGCGAGGCCCGCGAGATCTGGGACACCTGCCAGCTCCGCGCGCTGCACCTCGGCTTCGACGCCGGCACCACGCCGCACGCGCTGACCGAGGAGCTCTCGGCCGCGTGCGTCGTACGAGCGGCCGCCGCGGGGCTCTCGCTGCGGATCACCCTTTACGCGCCCTGAGGGCCGGCTCACACGTCGTCGTGCAGGACGCAGATGTTGTCGGTGCCGATGAACATCCCGCAGTAAGGGGTGAGGCCCTCGCACTGGTCGTCCGTACAACACCCGCGGAGGACGATCTTCCCCTCGATACAGGGGTACTCCGCGTCGCAGCCCGGGTCCTGACCGCAGGGGATCCCCTGACAGAGTAGGCACTCCTCGAGCGTCAGCTCAGGCGTGAACTCGGCGAGCAGCGCGCAGTCCTCGACGCCGACGATCATCGCGCAGCCCGGCGCCCCGGTCGTCGCGCCCGAGGCCTCGCTCGTGCCCGTCGCGCCCGTCGTCCCCTCGGTGGTCGTCGCCACCCCGGTCGTCGGCGCCTGCGTCGTCCCGCTCGACCCGCTCCCACTCCCGCTCCCGCTCGTCGAGTGGCCCTCGCTCCCGCTCGAGCCGCTCGTGCTCGTCGTGCTCGTCGCGGAGCTTGAGCTCGAGTCGCCCGGGCCGGGCCCGCAGCCGAGCAGGAGGAGCCAGGTACCGCTGATCACGATGAAAGTCCGCACGGCTCGAGGCTTCTACCTCCTCGCTCCAACCCGCGCAACGACGCGCCTCCGAATCGACGCGGCGCTGGCGGAGCGCCGCGTCACGGCACGCACGCCGCCTCGTCCGCGCCGCAGCGGAAGCGGATGTGCAGGTGATGCCGGTGCCCCGCGCTGTGCGTGACGAGGGCCGGGGCGCCAGGCCTCTCCTGCACGGCCCGGCGCAGCGCAGCCGCGTCGAGCCCCGCCGCCCGGGCGGCCTCACGGAGGCGCGGGAGCAGCGCGCGATCGAGGAAGATCTGCTGCACCGAACCGGTCTGTACGAGCGCGTCGACCAGCGCCCAGGTCGCCCGCCAGTCGACCTCGTCCGGCTTCGGACGGCACCACGAGGTCCCGCAGCGCTCGCACGCGGGCGAGCTGCGGTAGAGCCCGCCGATGATCGGCAGCCAGAGGTCGACGTCCCGCCCCGACTGGTGTGACCGATGCGGCCCGTAGCGACCGCCCTCCGCGAGGCTCAGATCGCCGACGACGAGCTGCCCGCGGTAGCCCTCGCGGAGCGCTCCGAGGCCACTCAGCAGCGCCCCCGCAGTCGCGCTCGAGGCGTACGCGTGGCCCGGACAGCGGAGGTCGTAGCGAGGATCGGGCGGCAGCCGCAGGCCCGCCTCGAGCCCCCCGCCCGAGTGCGGGCTGCCCCACGAGCGCGCGTCCGACGGCACCACCAGGGCCGCCCGCCGGGGCGCCGGAGCGACCGGGGCGAGCCAGAGATCCAGCTCGTCGCCCGGACGGAGCTCCCCCCTGAGCCGAGCGTTGTGTGCGCGCAGCTCCGCCGCCGAGATCCCGAGCTCGCGCGCGACGCTGTCCCAGGAATCACCCTCCCGGACCCGGCGACGCACCAGCTCCCGCTCGGCCTGCTCCGCGCCCCGGACGAGCACGCGGCTCCCGGGTGCGAGCGGCGCGTCCGCGGCGAGCCCGTTCCAGCGGGCGAGCTGCGCCAGCGGGACCCCATAGCGCGACGCGAGCTCGGGCAGCGTCTCGCCCGGGAGGACCCTGTGCACTTGCGGCGAGCCGACCCCGCGCCTGCCCTCTGGGGCCTCGGCCACCGCCGGGGACGCGGCAGGCCCTGTCGACGGCGCTGCGACCACGCCTGGACCCGCGGGCTCGCCGCTGAAGAGCGCCAGCGACGCCGCGAGCGCCGCGACACGGCCCTTCGCGCGTGCCTGCGTCCGCGGCGTCGCGGCCGCACGCCCGCGCACCGGAGCTTCGGGGAGCAGCCGGACCTCGCTCCGCAGCGCCTCGGCCAGCCCCGAGAGATCCGCGACGAAGCGAGGCGCGATGACCTCGAGGACGTGCGGCCCGATCGTCACCTGGTCGCCCTCGACCAGCGTCCGCGGCTCGGTCATCGGCCGGCCGTTGACGCAGGTCCCCCGGCCGAGATCGAGGAGCACGTGCGCCTCCCCGCGGACGCGGATCCGGCAGTGCTGCGGCGCCACACCGGGCCCCGTCAACGTGAGGTCCGCGCGCGGATCGCTGCCGAGCGTCAGCTCGTCGCCGACCAGCGAGATGAGCGCGCCGAGCGGTGTCACCTTCGCCTCGCTCACCCCCGCGTGTGAGGTGAGCAGGCGCAGCGAGAGCGCCGGACGCAGGAGCCGCGGGGGGGACGCCGGAGAGCGCACAGGACACACCTCGGAGCTAAGAGATCAGTCGGATGACGTCGATGAAGAGGCGTAGCGCGAGGGCCGCGCCGAGCCCGAGGGCGACAAGACCCGGCCCGCGACGCCACGACCCCGTCCCGGCGCTGCGCGCCGCCTGGGTCGAAGGCGACGCCCCGACCGCGGCCGGCGGCGGCGCGCAGCACAGACCCGCCCCAGTCAGCGTCGCCGCCGGGTCCGCGGCAGGCGGCCGCACAGCTCCGCGGCCGGCCCGCCGATCGATGATCGTGGCGTTGGGGTCCGCACCTGCCTCGACGCGCGGACCCGCCTCGGACCCGAGCGAGATCGTCTCCGCGAACACCCGCGGCGCCCCTGCCCCGGAGAGCGTCGCCGTCGGCTCCCCGAGGAAGCGCAGGTCCGGTCGGTCCGCCCGCGACCACGCTTGGGTCCGGCGATCTTCAAAGCCTGCGTCGTCCGCCAGCGCACGTGACACCGCCTCGGCGCTCACGGGGCGCCGACCCGGCTCTGACTCGAGCAGTTCCAGAAGCAACGCGTCGGCGCTGGGCGGGAGGCCCGGGACCAGGCTGCTCGGCAGCGGCAGCGCCCCGCCCAGCGACCCGAGCGGACGTCCGGTCAGCGCCTCGAAGAGCAGCAGCCCGAGCGAGTAGAGGTCGCTC
>CAZMML010000007.1:0-7666 GCA_964567335.1 uncultured Nannocystis sp.
TCGGCCCGGGGACATCGACATGGCCGGGGTCGCGGACTCGGCGATCGCGCGGATCGACGACATCGCGCTGCCGCAGGACGACGAGGAGGTCGAGGCGCGGGCGCGCGAGGCGGCCGCGCGGGCGCCGACGACGGCGCCGCCCGAGGCGGGGGACGGGGTGCCGACGATCCGGCGCCGGGTACAGACGCTCGAGCGCGTGGTCGGGCGACCGACGCCGGTGTCGTTGCCGGCTCTCGGTCGAGCGACGCCCACTTCGGTGCCGGCGATCCGGGCGACGCCCGCGTCGGTCCAGGCGCGGACGACGCCCGCGTCGACACCCGCGGTGTCAAGGGCGACGCCCGCGTCGACGCCCGCGGTGCGTCCGGGGCAAGCGCCCCCCGGCCGCGCGACCGGCCGTACGGACACGCGCCCCTTCAAGAAGGCGAGCACGGCGGACCTGCTCGAAGATCCAGAGACGCGCGAGCTGATGCTCGGGCAGTTCTGGCAGTTCGAGGGCGTGAACGGGGTGGCCATCATCTCGAACACCGGCAAGGTGGTCGCGGAGGACATGCGCAACAACAACAACATCGTGACCCTGGCCGGCTTCTTCATGCGCGGCGCGGCGCGGATCGCCCGCACGCTTGGGTACCACGTGTTCGACGGCGTCATCGCCCGTTCGGTGAACGGCCAGCAGATGATCATGGTCGGCATGGGCGCGACCTCGGCGGTGCTCTCGGTCGCGCCCGGGCATGATCCCGAGGCGATCCGCGACGCCATCATGGGAGTCGAGACGAAGCGATGAGCGTCGAGCCAAACCGCCAGCTGCTCAGCCTGCTGGACGAGCTGGACAAGGTCTCGGGGGTTCGTGGGTCGCTGGTGGCGACCGCGGACGGGGCCTACACGGCGAGCGAGGGGAGCTCCTTCGACGGGCCGACGGCGTCGGACATCGCCAAGACGGTGCGCCGGATGGTGGTCGCGTCGGCGACGGTCGGCTCGCCGATCGAGGAGCTGCTGATCACGTTCGGGACGGCGCGGATGATGATCATCCCGGTGCGCGAGGAGGCGGCGCTGACGGTGATGCTCGAGCGCGACTCGGCCGGGCCCTCGGTGCGCGCGCTGATCCGGAGCCGCTTGTCAGGGATGGCGCAGACGCTCGGGCCGCCGTCGGCGGACACGAGCCTGACCTCCGCCCCGGTGGTCGCGCCTGAGCCGGAGGACGAGGTCGACCGGCTGATGGTGGGGGAGCTGGGCTCGGTGCTCAAGGACGTGCAAGGGGTGTACGGCTCGTACTTGATCCGCGCCGGTCGCAGCAACCACGAGGCGGCGAGCATGATGCGCGAGCAGATCCGGGAGTGGCTGCTGATCTGCAACCCCTCGCCCTACACCTTCCCGCTGCTGGTGGACGCGCTGGCGCAGACGATCGCGGAGCGCGAGCGTCAGCCCTTCATGACCGAGGTGCAGCAGGCGATGCGCGCGTCCCGGCTCTGGGCGGGCAAGACGACGCGCTAGACGGCCGGCTAGACCGGGACGTCGAAGTCTCGGAGGGCCTGGTTGAGGCTGGTGCGCTCGTCGGTGCTCTCCTTGCGGCGGCCGATGATGAGGGCGCAGGCGATCTGGAACTCGCCGCTGGGGAAGCGCTTGGCGCGGGTGCCGGGGACGACGACGGAGCGCGCGGGGACGCGGCCCTTGTAGGTGATCGCTTCGGGCCCGGTGACGTCGAGGATCGGGGTGGAGGCGGTGAGGGTGACGTTGGCGCCCAACACGACCTCTCGCTCGAGGTGGACGCCTTCGACGACGATCGCGCGGGAGCCGAGGAAGCAGCCGTCCTCGACGATCACGGGGGTGGCGCTCGGGGGCTCGAGGACGCCGCCGATCCCGACGCCGCCGGAGAGGTGGACGCCGCGGCCGATCTGGGCGCAGCTCCCGACGGTGGCCCAGGTGTCGACCATGGTCCCGCCGCCGACGCGCGCGCCGATGTTGACGTAGCTGGGCATGAGGACGGCGCCGGCCTCGATGAAGCTGCCGTAGCGGGCGGCGGCGGGCGGGACGACGCGGACGCTGGCGCGCTCCCAGCCGCGCTTGAGCGGGATCTTGTCGAAGTACTCGAAGGGGCCGAGCTCGAGGGTGGTCAGCTCGGAGATCGCGAAATAAAGGAGGATCGCCTGCTTGACCCAGGTGTGGACGGTCCAGGGCTCGCCGGGGGCCGCCGGGCTGGCGACGCGCAGGTGACCGGCGTCGAGCGCGGCGAGGGTGGCGCGGACGGCGTCCGCGTGCCTCTGCTCCTTGAGCAAGGTGCGGTCGGCGAAGGCGGCGGTGACGAGCGCCTCGAGCTCGCGGGACTCGGCGGGGGACGCGGACATGGCGGGGGGATCGCACAGGGCGCGCGCGGGCGCAAGGCGCGGGCTCGCGGGGCTGTGGTACGCTCGGCCTCGAGGTGTCTCCGATGTCCACGTCCGGTCGCTGGTGGCTCGCGCTTGTCTTGACTCTGGGCCTCGCGCCCGCGGCCCGCGCGGGCGAGCCGCAGACGGTGTCGCCGGCGGAGGAGGAGGCGCTCTACGTGAAGGCGCGGGAGACGGCGCTGCCGGCGAAGGAGCGCGGCACCGCGGCGCCGGAGAAGTTCGCGCGGGAGGGCTGCTTCGCGGACGCGTCGAAGTGCAAGTGCCAGAGCTCGGACGCGACGAAGAGCCAGTTCTGCGGCACGGTGCTCGGGCACTTCTGTCCCGACAGCACGATGCGCTACCTGGCCGCGGCGTGCATGGACCTCTTCGGCGGGGCGACGCTGTGCCAGTGCGCGGCGAAGCAGCAGATCGAGGCGTACGTGGCGGCAGAGGACGCCGCGAAGGCGAAGGCCGAGAAAGAGGCCGCCAAGAAGGCGAAGAAGGGGAAGAAGAAGTAGGCCTCAGCGGTCGAAGAGGGCCGCGAGCTCCTCGTGCCGGGTGGCGGCGTCCTGGTAGCCGAGGTCGATGAGCTGCTTGCAGTAGTCGGGGTCGAAGAGGAGGTAGGAGGCGAGGTCGCTCTCCTGGCGGGCGTCGTCGGTGGCGACCGCCCAGCGGATCAGGCGGGCGACGATGCCGGAGTAGCGGGCGAGGCCGGTGCGGCGGACGTGCTGGAAGGCGAGGTGGCCGATGTCCTCGCTGGGGCGGATGAAGAGGGTGTCGACCTGCTCGTAGGCGGTGCTCTTGTCCTTGTGCATGGCGCTGGCGAGCCGGGCGGCGAAGTCGGGGCCGAACTCGGCGGTCCCGGCGCTCAAGATCTGGTTCATCCGCGCGACGCGTTCGATGTCGGCCTCGACCTTCTCGAGCAGGAGGACGTTGAGGACCTTGCCGAGCATGAAGAGCGCGCTGGGGAAGGCGCCCTCGGCCTCCTGGCGGATCTTCCGCAGCTCGTCGGAGTCCGGGGCGTGGCGCAGGCCGACGACGAGGAGGCGGGTCGCGCCGAGGCGCATCGCGGGGCGGAGCGGAGTGTTTTGTCGCAGACCGCCGTCCGCGAAGAGCTGGTCGCCGACGCGCACGGCGGGGAAGAGGACCGGGATGGCGCCGGAGGCGAGCGCGTGGGCGGCGGTGATCGCGGTGAGGACGACGTTCTGGCGGTGGCCGAGCGGCCACTGCTGGGGGAGCTTGCCGTCGGCGGTCTGGACGAAGGTGGTGACGGTCCCGGTGGCGACCTCGGTCGCGGTGCAGCTGACCGCTGAGACATGTCCTGTGTGGAGATTGTCGGTGATCCCGCGCCAGGGCAGGCGCGCGCGGACGAGGTTCTGGATCGCCTTCGGATCGATGAGGCCGCCGAGCTGCGCGCCGTGGGAGGCTTTCTCGCTGGCGCGGCCGAAGAGGACCTGCGGCAGGCTGCGCATCTGCGTCCAGCCGAAGCGGCACACGTCGTCGAGGTCGAGCTCGGTCCAGACCCTGGCGAGGAGGCGCCCCTGGGCGCGCGGGCGATCGGCGGTCGCGGCGATGTAGGCGCCGTTGATCGCGCCGATGCTGCTGCCGGTGATGATGTCGAAGCGGGTCTCCCCGCGGAGGCGCTCGCGGATGTAACGGAGGACGCCGACCTCATAGGCGCCCCGGGCCCCTCCGCCGGAGAGGACGAGGCCGATCCTGGGCCGCTTCGGGTCGACGGACATGCGGCCTAGAAGCCGATTTCCTTGCAGGTGCAGCCGGCGCCGTCGCAATTCGCGGGGGCCGAGGGGTTGCCGGCGTTCATGGTGATGTTGAACACCCGGCCCTTGTCCTGCGGGTACTTGTAGATGAGGTCCCAGATCTCGTCGAGCGACGCGCCGGCGTCGATGGCAGCGGCGTCCTCGTTGGTGAGGAAGGGGAGCTCGATGGTGGCGGTGCCGATGACGGCGCCGGTGGCGGAGATCGTCAGCGGGCCGGCCTTGGCGGCGACTTCGAGGTACTCGCAGTTCGCCTTGGGGAACTTGCCGAAGACGTCCGCGGGGCAACCCATGCCGGTGGCGTTCTTGCCGTAGACGATGACCGCGGTCTCACAGTTGCTGCCGTTGCAGCGGTACTGGGTCTTGAACTGATAGGAGTTGATCGTCAGGCAGGGGTCGTGGCACATCGAGACCTTGACCGGGATCGTCTCGCCGGGCTTGACCGCGGTGGCGACGCAGGCGGTGCCGCGGAAGAAGGGCACGGTGCGCGTGAAGTCGGAGGGGGCCGGGGGCGCCTCGGTGCCGTCGACGCTCAGCATCTGCGGCTCGCAGGTGTTGGTGGCGACATCGCAGGCTTCGCCGCGGTTGGGGCATGGAGCACCCGCGCTGCACTCGCCCGAGTCCTCGGTGAAGCACCCGACCAGCACAGCCGCGAGCCCACAGCCCGCGGCGACCATCATCAAGCGAACGCCGTGCATCGTGATTTTCCTCTTCCGTCATCCATCGTAGCCGATGAAGCGCGGAGTCAGCACAGGTGTGAGATTTGAGACTTCTCGCACCGGCGGTCGGCGGGACCCACGCGTTTTGTGATGGACGTGCGGAAAGCAGGTATGTAGCGTGCGGTGCTGCTGGCCCGCAGGCTCCCGAGCCTGCGTCACTTCACCGAACTTCTGGAGACTTTCATGCGCTCATTCGCTCTCTGCACCGTGGCTTTCGCGCTTGGCTTGCCGGCCTGTGTCAAGGTCGACGACATCGATCCGACGCTCTCGACGCTGTCCAACACGCTCACGTCGACGACGGACAATTCGGGCTCCGGAACTGGGACCGGGACCGGGACGACGGACGGGGGCACCGGGACGGGAACGGGCACGTCGGGGACCTCGGTGGAGCCGACCACGGACGCGCCGACCACCGAGGGGCCGAGCACGGGGCCGGGCTCGTCGACCGGTCCGGGGACCGGGAGCTCGACCGGCGGGATGGGCGGGCCCCTCTACGGGCCCTGTGAGATGAGCGATCCTCCCTGTCCGGAGGGGCAGGACTGCCTGATGGTCCAGGGGGTCGAGGGCAACTTCTGCTCGCCGAAGTGCGACGGCATGACGTGCCCGGCCAACCCCGACGGCTCGGCGATGGCGGTGTGCGCGCTGACGATGGAGGGGTCGATGACCCCGGTGAACTGCGCGCTGCTCTGCAACCCGATGGGGATGAACGAGTGCCCGGCGGGGTCGACCTGCAAGGCCGTCCCGATGACGATGGCCGCGGTCTGCACCTTCCCCTAGGGAAAGGAGATGCTCAGGCCGTCGCGGTCGCGGCGGCCTGGAGCTTCTCGGCGAGCTCGCCCGAGGCGTCCATCTCGCGGACGATGTCGCAGCCGCCGACGAACTCGCCGTTGATGTAGAGCTGCGGGATCGTCGGCCAGTTGGCGAAGCGCTTGACCCCCTCGCGCACGCCGGGGTCCGACAGGACGTTGAAGGTCTCGAAGGGGGTTCCGTGGCGCTTTAGCACCTCGACGACCGCCGCCGAGAAGCCGCACTGCGGGAACGACTTGTTGCCCTTCATGAAGAGCATGACCTTGTTGTTGGCGACGAGGTGGGCGATGAACTTCTGGACGTCGTCGGGGCTCTGCATCCCAGCGCTCCTGGTCCGCGCGCGCGAGACCGTCAGGTTAGATACACGCGGCGGCGAGGAGCAGCAAGGCGCCGCGGGCGGACGACTTGCGGAAGGGTCGCGCGTGGATTAAGGAGAGCGTCGTGAGTCGGGCGCGGGCTTTGAACCTCTCGCGGCGTGGGCTGCTTCGAGCAGGGGGGGGCTTCGGCGCCTTCCTCGCGGCCCGTGGGGCGCGCGCGGAGGGCACCACTGCGACGAAGATACTGATCGTGGGCGACAGTATGATCGCGGGGGCGATCGGGCTCTTCCTGGAGCGGGGGTTGCGCGACGAGCACGGGTACCAGGTGCGGCGCAAGGGGAAGAGCAGCACGGGCCTGGCGCGGCCGGACTTCTTCTCGTGGCCCGAGGAGGCGAAGGCGCAGGCCCTGGCCTTCCAGCCGGACGTGGCGGTGGCGATGTTCGGCGGCAACGACGTGCAAGGCCTCCGGATGCCGGATCGCGGGTGGATCCGCTGGCCCGAGCCAGGATGGGGCGAGGAGTACGCGCGGAGGGTCAACGCCTTCGCGGACATCGTCGCGCCGGGGGGTCGGCCGCTGTTTTGGATCGGCATGCCGGTGATGCGGCCGGAGAAGTTCCACGTGCGGGTCCAGCGCGTGAACACGATCTACCGGGCCGAGATGGCGATCCGCCCCGGGGCTCGTTTTATCGACATCTGGCGCCTGCTCGCGGATTCGGAGGGGGCCTACACCGATCGCCTGGACGAGGACGGCGCGCCCGGCGGCAAGACGGTGCGGGTGCGGGCCGGCGACGGGATCCACCTGAGCGTCGAAGGTGCGCGGCGCGTGGCCGCGTACGTGCGAGCGATCATCCACGGCGGTCTCTCGGGGGCAAGCGCGGCGGAGCAGGCCGAGGCGCCCGCGGCGGGCTGAGCAGGACGCGCGTGCGCGCGCAGAACTGCCTGGCGGTCCCGCCGGGGCTTGGGGCAAGATAGCGGCGCCCTTGCCAACAGCCACGACAACGCGCGTCCGAGACCGGTGGATCGCCTGGGTCCTCGCGCGACACCGTGCGGTGTTGGTGGTCGCGTTGATCGTGACGATCGCGGCGGGCTACCTCGCGTCGCGGCTGCGCGTCGACAGCGACCTGCGCTCGCTGCTGCCGCAGAGCCACCCGGTGCTGCGGAGCCTGGACCAGATCGAGGCCTCGTTCGGCGCGCTCGGCAGCGTCAACGTGGTGATCAAGGACGGCACGCCCGAGCAGCGCCGCGCGGTCGCGGACGCGATCGCGGAGCGGACGCAGAAGAGCTCGATGGTGGAGGACGTCGAGTACCGCCTGCGCGGGGACTTCTTCGCCGACCACGCGCTCTACTACCTGACCGACGCCGAGATGGAGGAGCTCGACGAGCGGGTGCAGGAGTGGTCGCACTACGAGCTGTGCACCGTGGAGCCCGACGTGTGTCTGGAGAAGCCGGACGCCGAGGCGCCGGAGCGGCTGCGGAAGTTCGTCCGGAGCAAGCAGGAGAAGGCGCGCGAGCGGGCGAGCTTCCGCGACTACTTCGAGCGCGAGGGGATCCCCGCGCTGGTGGTGCTGGTGCATCCGACGGGCACCTCGAGCGACCTCGACTTCGCGGACGCGGTGGTCGAGCAGGTGCGCGGGGACGTCGCCGCGGTCTTCGCCGAGCCGGGAAAGACGTGGTCCGGGGCCGGGATGAGC
>CAZMML010000007.1:7676-18576 GCA_964567335.1 uncultured Nannocystis sp.
GGAACATCGTCGGGCCCTACACGGTGAAGGCGGAGGAGCGGCGGACGATCCGCCGCGACATGGTCAAGAGCGGGACCTTCGGGGTCCTCGGGGTGGTGCTGATCTTGTACCTCCTTTTCCGCTCGGCTCGTGCGGTGCTGACCCTGCTGGTGCCGCTGCTGTGCGGCGTCGCGTGGTCGATGGCGTGCACGCAGCTCGTGCTCGGGCGGCTCAACACGATCACGAGCCTGATCTCGACGGTCGTCGTGGGGATGGGGATCGACGCGGGGATCCACTTCCTGACGCGGGTGCGCGAGGAGCAGGGCGATGGCGACGACCGGGAGGCGATCTCGCGGGCCTTCGGCAACCTGATCGCGCCGCTGCTGGTCGCGGCGGGGACGACGCTCGGGGCCTTCGCGGTGATGTCGAGCTCGCGCTTCCCGGCGTTCCAGGAGTTCGGCCTGATCGCCGGGATGGGCGTGGCGCTGTGCCTGCTGGCGATGGTGACCGTGTACCCAGCGGTGCTGTTGCTGGCCGGGGTGAAGCGGGTTCGGTCGCCTGGGGCCGAGCGCCCGGGGGGAGGCCTGCTGGTGCGGCTCCTGCTCGGGCGGCCCGGGCTGGTGCTCGCGTGCGTGGCGGCGATCTCGGTGGCGGCCGGGGTGGTGGCTCCGAAGGCGCAGTTCGAGAACTCGACGCGGCGGCTGCAGTCGGACCGCTCGCGAGAGCTCTATGAAGCGGACACCTTCCTGATCAGCGACATCTTCGGCAAGGACATCCACGCGGGGGTCCTCGTCGTGGACACGCTCGAGCAGGCGCGGCAGGTGCTCGAGGCGGCGCGCGGGGTGCAGGCGAAGAAGGCGTCCGCGGGACAGAAGAGCGTGGTCGCGGACCTCCTGGCGGCGCCAGACCTCCTGCCCGACCCTGCGATCGACGTCGAGAAGCGGAAGCAGGCGATCGCTGCGCTGACGGAGGACGTCCCGGAGCGGACGTGGGACAAGCTCGATCAGCGCGCGGAGGGCAAGGACGGCGAGGAGGGGCTGAGCCCGGAGGACGCGCGCCTGCTCAAGCGGATGCTGAAGGCGGGGCCGGTGTCGCTCGACGCGATGCCGCAGGCGGTGCTCGGGAAGATCCGCAGCAAGGACGGGCGCTTCGCGGTCTACGCGTACCCGAATTTCGACGCGGCGGACATCGCCAAGGGCCTCGAGTTCATGGCCGAGACGGCCGAGTACACCGAGGGGATACCTGCTCTCAAGGACAGCGGCGCGGTGTTCGTCGGCGAGACCACCGTCTACGCGCTGATGTACAAGCTGATGCAGTCGGAGGCGCCGACGGTGCTGGGGCTCGCGCTGGCGCTGATCTCGGTGCTGGTGTTGGCGCAGATGCGCTCGTTCGGGCGGACCTTGTTGACGCTGGTGCCGCTGCTGCTCGGGATGCTCTGGCTCGTCGGCGTGATGGCGGCGACGGGGGTCCGCTTCACGCTCTTCAACGTGCCGATCTTGCCGGCGATCCTCGGGATCGGGGTCGACAACGGGGTGTACCTGACCGACCGGATCTCGCGCATGCGCCACGAGCTCGGCGGGCTGGCGCACGCGCTCGGGGAGACCGGGGCGGCGATCGCGGCGGCGACCGCGACGACAGTGATGGGCTTCGCGGCCTTTATCATCGCTGACTCGGGCGGGCTCCGCGGGATCGGGGTGCTGGCGGTGCTGGGGATCTCGATCGCGGCGGTGACGGCGTTGATGGTGCTGCCGAGCCTCGCCGCGCTGGTCCGGCGCCGGTGATGGGCGTCGCGCGGGAGCGGCCGAGTCGAGGCGACCTTCGGGGCGCGGGGCTCCTGGCGTTGGCGTTGGCGCTCTGCGCGGGGGCGCTGGCGCTGGTGCGCGCGCGGCTCGAGCCGCCGCCCGCGCTCGGAACGGAGGCGTCGCCGGAGCGCTTCTCGGCGGGACGCGCGATGGAGGTGCTCCGGCGCTTGATCGGCGACGGGGTGCCGCACCCCGTGGGCTCGGCGGCGTCGGCGGCGCTGCGCGAGCGCTTGCTCGCGGAATTCGCGGCGCTCGGGGTGCGCGCGGAGATCCAGGAGGGCCTGGCCTGCGGGCCGCGGAGCGCGAGCTGCGGGCGGGTGTGGAACGTGGTGGGGGTCGTGCCCGGGGCCGAAGAAGGACCAGCGCTGCTGGTGTCGGCGCACTACGACTCGGTAGCGTCGGGGCCGGGCGCCGGGGACGACGGCGCGGGCGTCGCGGCGGCGCTGGAGGTGGCGCGGGCGCTGCGGGCCGGGGCGGGCCTGCGGCGGCCTGTTGTGTTCTTGCTGGTGGACGGTGAGGAGGCGGGCCTGCTCGGGGCTCAGGCCTTCGTGGACGCGCATCCGCTCGCGGAGACGATCGGCTGCGTGATCAACCTCGACGCCGGGGGGACGCGCGGGGTGACGTCGCTGACGCGGACGACGAGCGACAACGCGGCCCTCGTCGCGGCGGTGGCGGAGTCGGTCCCGCGGCCCTACGGGGCGAGCGTGATCGGGGCGGTGTACGGCCTCACGCCCTACGACACGGACTTCACCGTGTATCGCAACGCGGGTTGGCCGGGGCTCGACTTCGGCTTCGGCGAGGATAAGGCCCACTACCACACGCCCCTTGATCGGCTCGACAACCTCGACCCGCGGAGCGTGCAACACCTCGGCGACACGGCGCTGGCGGCGGTGCGCTCGCTGGCGGGGCTCGACCTGGCGCATCTACCGACGGGCTCGCGGGTGTACCTCGACGTGCTCGGCGCGGTGCTGGTGCACTGGCCGACGCTGCTGACGCCCGCGCTGGCGCTGCTGGGGCTCGGGGTGTTGGGGTGGCGGGCGCGGCGCTCGTGCGGGCGGGCAGGGCGCCGGCTGTGGGTGCTGCGCGGGCTGGCGTTCCCGGTGCTGGTGGGGGTCCCCGCGGCGGTTGGGGCGGCGATCGGGTCCGCGCTGGCGTGGGCGGTGGGCGCGGAGGTCCCTGGGCACGCGACGCCGGAGGCTGCGCGCGCGGCGGTGTGGGCGGGGGTGCTGGCGAGCTCGGGGACGATCGCGGGGTGGCTGGGTCGCGTCGATAGCGAGCGGCGAGCGTGGCTCTGGCTCGGACCCTGGTTGTGGCTGGCGATCATCGGGGCGGGGACCTCGGTGGGGTCGCCGGGGGCGAGCGTGGGCGTCTTGCCGCCGGTGTTGGTCGCGGCGGCGGGTGCGGCGTTCGGCTGGGGTAAGGGACAGGATCCAGGCGGGGCGGGGCCACGCGCGTGGGTGGTGCTGCTCTGTCTGGTGCTGCCGGCGCTGATGTGGTTGCAGGCGGCGGTGCGGGTCGAGGCGATCTTCGGGATCGGAGGGGTCGCGGCGGGTGTGGTGGCGTTGCTCGCGGCGTTGCTCGCGCCGCTATGGGTGGCGCTCGGGCGGCTCCGACGAAGCATCATCGGGGCGGTCGTGGTGGTCGGGGCGGCGGCGTTCGCGGTGGCCCTCGGTCAGGAGCCCTACAGCGCCGAGCGGCCGCGGCGGCTGAGCGTCCTCTATCACCTGGACGCGGACTCGGGGGCGGGGCGCTGGATCGTCGGGGCGGACGCCCCGCTCCCGCCGCAGCTCGCGAGCGTCGCGTCGTTCGGGGCGGCCGAGCGCGCGTTCGCGTGGGACGCCGACGACGCGGAGAGCTTCGTCGCGCCGGCGTCGGGGGTCGCGGCGCCAGCGCCGGAGGTGACGATCGAGGAGGTAGACGCGACCGACGAGGGGCGCACGATCCGTCTGCGGCTGCGCTCGCGTCGCGGGGCGCGGATCGCCGCGCTGCTGGTGCCGGAGAGCGCGGGCGTTCGGTCGGTGCGGATCGAGGGGCGCGAGCTGCCGGCCTACCCGGAGCACCGGCGAGAGGTGTATGTCGGCGTCGAGGTGTACGGGGTGGTGGCGTTGCCGGCGTCGGGGGTGCGCGTCGAGCTGGATGTCGCCGCTCCAGGGCCGGTGGAGTCTGTCGTTTGGGACCTGTCGGAAGGACTGCCGGAGGAGGGTGAGGCGCTCCGGTCGGCGCGACCCAGGTGGGCGGTGCCGTCCCATGGAGGGGATCGCACGATGGTGTCGCGGGCGGTCACACTCTGAGCCGAGGTGTGGTCGGACGTGCCGGCGGGCCGAAGATGTCTCTGTGCGCAGGTCGCAGGCCGCGCGGGGCCGAGCCAGTCGTCGGAGACCTCACCTCGGGGCGGGTCTGCTCGGCGCCTGGGCGGCCCAGCCCCCGGACTTTTGCTATGGTGAAGGGCGTGACAAGCCGCGGGGGGGCATTATTCTGAGGCACCCATGAACCGAGTCCGACCGACCAAGGTCCGCAGGCCGCTCGCGAACCTGCGGCGCTTCCGCGGTGACCCCGCGCGCCCCGACGGCCCGGAGGGTGAGGCGCCGGCGGAGGTGCAGGCGATCGCTCGCCGCGGCGTGGGGTGGGACCAGTCGGTCGCGCTCGAGCCGGCAGGCTATCGCGAGCCGGAGAGCAGCGATTCGCCGCTCTCCGCGAAGATCTTGAGCCTCCTGTCGGACCCGCGGGTGGAGTTCCTGACGGTGGCGTCGGCGTCCGAGGCGCTCGGGAGCCCGCGCCAGGACGTGGAGAACGCGCTCGAGGCGATGCGACAGGCGGGGGTGCTGCTGGCGCTCGGCGGCGGGCCGCACGTCCGCTACGGGGTGACGCCGGAGACCAAGGCGGAGCTCGAGGCGGAGTTCCGGGCGGCGGCGCAAGAGCTCGGCGAGCAGGGGCTGCTGGCCCGGATGTCCGCAGAGACAGCCCTGGCGCCCTTCGAAGACGAGGAGCCGCGGCTGCCGGCGACGGCGGGGCTCCTGAGCCTGTTTCTGCCGGGGACCGGGCAGCTCCTCAACGGCGACATCGGGCGGGCGTCGCTGGTGTTCGCGGTGTGGAGCCTGGCCTGGATCACGCACCTGTCGCCGGTCTGGACCTTCGTGTGCCTCTACGCAGGGGCCGAGGCGTTCCTGACGGCGAAGATCCGCGGGATGGAGCGCAAGCTGGCCGAAGAGTCACGCGCGCTGCCGGCGGGCGCGGCGGGGCCGAAGAAGTTGCCGTCGCCGCGGCCGACGTAGTGCGATCCGCCGAGCCACGCGGGGTGGCGGCGGCGAACATGATCCCGCACGTGTTCGACGCCGGTTGTGGCGATGCTGCGAGGAAGCATCTTCGAGGCGTCTGGCGCTCGTCGCCCCGGAGCGAACGACGCGGCGCCGGTCGTGCGAACGCGGGTCAGCCGTGGTCGACGGGTCCGGGGGTCAGGCCGCGGGCGCGGCCGGGGAGGGTGAGGGGGACGTAGGGGATCCGCTGCGGGGGCGTGAGTTCGGCGGGGGCGTGGACCCAGCGGTAGCTGAGCCAGCGCTCGAGCACCGACTGGGTGTAGGCGCGGGTCTCGTCGATGGGGATCGACTCGATAAAGAGGTCGAAGTCCCAGTCCTTGCGGCGCTCGAGCCACTTGTCGACGGCGCCGGGGCCGGCGTTGTAGCTGGGGATCGCGAGGGGGACGGCGGACTCGTCGCCGCCGAAGCGGCGGACGAGGTTGCCGAGGTAGCGGGTGCCGAGGTCGAGGTTGAGGGTCGGGTCGAAGAGGCGGTCCTCGTCGAGGTCGCTGATGCCGGCCTGGCGGGCGAGGTCGCGGGCGGTGCCCGGCATGAGCTGGACGAGGCCGCGGGCGCCGGCCCACGATGTGACGCCGGGCTCGAAGCGGCTCTCGGTCTGCATGATCGCGAAGGTGAGGAACCAGGGGACCTGGTGCTCGCCCTCGCCGGCGCGGACGAGCTCGGAGAAAGCGAGCGGGTGGGCGATCTCCCACAGCTCGCGGGTGGGACCGACGGGCGGGTTCTTCCGCCAGGCGCTGCCGAGGGCGCCGAGGAGGCGCTGCGACTCGCCGTAGAGGCCGGCCTGGGCGAGGACCGCGGCCGCAGGCCAGCCGGCGATCTTGGCCTCGCCGAGCTCCTCGCGGGCCTCGTCGCCGAGGCCGAGGCGCGCGAGGAGGCTGGCCCTCGCGGCGGCCGGCGTGGAGGGGAGCTCGAGGCGGACGTCCGGCGCGGCGGAGGACTCCTCGAGGGCGCGGAGACCGGCGGCGAGGGCGTCGTCGCCGAGCTCGCGGAGGCGCGAGAGGGCCTGGAGGCCGGGGTAGCTGAGGGGGGCGGTGGCGAGGGCGGCGAGCCAGGCGGCGCGGGCGTCGTCGCTGCGGCCGAGGCGCTGGAGGCTGCGGCCGCGGAAGTAGTGGAGCTTGGCCTGGTCGCGGAGGTCGAGGGTCTTGGGGGCGGCGAGGCCGGCGTCGGCGAGGGCGAGGGCGTCGGCGAAGCGGGCCTGGGCGAGGGCAAGGACGAGGAGGCGGCGGCGCGCCTCGAAGGCCATGTCGCCGGCGGGGAAGCGCTCGAGGAGCTTCTCGTAGGCGAGGCGCTCGCGTGGGCTGTCGCTCTCCTCGGCCCAGGACTCGCCGGCGAGGATCAGGGCGTCGTCGGCGTAGGAGTGGTCGGGGAACTCGTCGGCGACGGCCAGGAACTGCTTGGCGGCGCGGGCGTACTCGGCCTCGGCGTAGCGGCCGCGGCCGGACTGGTAGAGCGACTTGACGAGGATGTCCTTTCGGCCAGGACCAGCGCGGCGGCAGGCGGTGGCGGCGAGGTCGAAGACCGGGCGGGACTTGGCGCGCTTGCGCTGCTTGAAGATCGCGCTGGCCTTGAGGAAGAGGGCGTCGCAGCGGTCGGCGTCGGGGACGGAGAGGCGGAGGAGGTCGTCGACGTCGCGGATGACCGCGGCGTAGCGGCCGCGGGCGAGCTCTTCGCGGATCCGGGCGAGGGCTCGCTCGCGCTGCTTGTCGCGGTCGGCGGCGAAGCTGCGAGGGGCGCCGGTCGCTTGCTCGAGCTCGGGGATCCGCGCGAGGGCCTCCTCGCCGAAGTCGCTGAGCGGGACGTCGAGGGCGAGGCGCTCGAAGAGCTGGAGGGCCTCACGGAGCTCCTCGGGGGCGCCTCCCTCGGTGAGGAGGCGGGCGCGCTTGATCCGGGCCTCGTGGCGGCGCGGGGAGTCGGGGTGCGCCTTGAGGAAGGTCGCGTAGAGGGCGAGGGCGCCGGCGCGGTCTCCGGTGCGCTGGCGGGCGTCGGCGAGGGCGATGAGGGCGCTGGGCGCGAGGGCGGTGCCGGCGGTCTCGTCGGGGAGCCCGTCGAGCGCGGCCTTCGCCTTCTCGGGCTGGCCGCCGTCGAGCCAGGCTTGCCCCTCGAGGAGGCGGAGGCGGAGGGCGAGGGGGGCCAGGGCGGGGGCTCCACGGGCGACGGCGAAGCGCTCGGCGGCGTGGGCGTAGTCGCGGAGGGCGAGGTCCTCGAGGGCGCGGAGCCAGGAGGCGGCGCCGCGGTCGTCGGGGCTGAGAGAGGGGTCGGCGAGGAGCTGGTCGAGGAGCGCGGCGGCGGCGGCGTGGTCCTGGCGCTCGCGCGCGAGGATCGCGTCGCGACCCGGGCCGCTGGGGAACCACAGCAGACGATCCGGCTCGGCGATCGTCGGCGGGGCCGGTGCGGGCGGGGCGACGTCGGGCGGGGCGACGTCGCCGACGAAGAGGGGGGGCGTCGGCTCGCCGCGGCAGGCGACGAGGAGCGCGAGGGGGAGGAGGCGGTGGGAGATGGTCGGCACGAGGAGGGCCCCTGGGTGCGGGTCGATTCAGACGAGGCGGGTCGGCTCGTTCTCAGGGTCGTAGATCTCGACGTGGTCGCCGCCGGCGCGGCGCGCCGCGACGAGCGCCGACTCGGCGGCGCGGAGGAGGGCGTCGGCGTTGGGCTCGTGGAGGAGGGCGAGGTCAGCGACGCCGAGGGAGAGCGTGAGGCGCATGTTTGCGAAGTCGCGGCCTGCGATCGCCTCGCGGACGCGGTTGGCGGCGCGCGCGGCCCGGACAGCGTCGACGTCGCGGCAGAGGAGGACGAAGTCGGCCTCGCCGAGGCGGGCGAGGAGGTCGTCGCTGCGGGTGATCTCTCGGATCATGCGGGACATGTCGCGGAGGACCTGGTCGAAAGACGTGGATGTGCGGACGCGGGGGAGGTCGTCGATTTCGAAGCGGACGAGGGCGAGGGGCTTGCCGTGGCGGAGGGCGACGGCGACGTCGCCCTCGAGGCGGTTGGCGAAGTAGGGGCGGGTGAAGAGGCCGGTGTGGCGGTCGCGGAGGGTGGACTCGTAGAGGTCGCGCTGGTGGTCGTCGTCGATGTCTTCGTGGAAGGTGAAGCGAAGGACGCTGGCGGCGCCGAGCTGAATCTTGTCGCCCTCGCGGAGCGGGTGCTTGTCGACGCGCTCGCCGTTGGCGAAGGTGCCGTTGGTCGAGCCGGCGTCAGAGAGGTAGTAGACGCCGTCCTCGACGAATACGGCCGCGTGGGTGCGGGAGATTCCCTCGTCGTTGACCCGCACGGTGGCGGTGAGGCCGCGGCCGATGGTGGTGTGGACGGGGTCGAGCTCGAAGACCTCGCCCATGCGGTCGCCCGCGAGGACGACGACAAACGCGCGGCGAGGCGCGCGGCTCGCGCGGGAGCGTTCGTCTGGAGACCCGCCGACCACCGAGAGAAGATCGTAGGCCGGGGCAAAGAGCCTCGGCAAGAAAGTCGGGCGCCGCCGCGGGCGCAAAGCGCAGGGGACTTGCGCGGCAGGGTGCCGAGTACCATACTGAGGGTCCGCTGGGGCCGGACCCGTTGGCCCTAGCAGAACGAGCATCAACCCGAGGGGGTGTCAGGTTTCGACGGGGGTACTGAACGTGACGGATTGCGTGCCGGGGCTGCCTACTCAGCCACGTAAAAATGAGTGGGAATCATAGCTGCCAACGACGGAAGCTACGGCCAGATGGCCCTCGCGGCGTAAGAAACCGCGACATCCTCCCCTGAGGTGCTCTAGTAGGGGTGCGGGTGTGATTACGGGAGCTGGCGTGCTCGCCTTGCCTCGAGTGAGCGCGTGAGATGAGGGGCTCGGTTCGGAGGGGGCCTGCCGATGGGCATGCTCCGGGCCTAAACCAAGTGCATCGGATACGCACGTAGTAGTCCCACCGGATGGCTCGCGGACCCGGGTTCAACTCCCGGCGCCTCCATGTTCGCTGCGGTTACGAGCGAGGTCTCGTGGACCAAGCCGCCCCGCCAGCGGGCCCGTCTGGGCCCGGGCGGGGTGTTTTTTTGTCAGTCGATGCGGTCGATGCAGTCGGCGACGGTGAAGAGCGCCTGGTCGCCTGGGTCATCGGCGCTGAACTGGGTCTCGTCGACGGGGATCGCGCCCTGGGGGAGGGCGGCGATCCTGCGGAAGCCCTGGCCGGGGCGCATGCGGGGGGAGCGGAGCAGGAAGACGCGGCCGCGCGAGGCGTAGAAGATCCGGCGGTGCTCGTCGGCGTAGAAGCCGTCGCGCACGCGCACGAGGGCGAAGTCCTCGCCGTAGACGTTGTGGTCCGCGCGGCCGCTGGAGGCGAGCGCCGGGTCGTAGTGGCGCGGCGTGACCACCATGGCCGACGCGCACGCCTCGATGATCAGTTGCCTCGCGCCAGCGTCGTGAGTGCGCATCGATCCCCCTCCAACTCCAACACTAGTTTTGAGCCGCCGCCAGCGGGGTCGTCAAGCGAGAAGTCGGGCGCGAGGGCGCGACGCTCGGAGCGACGCGCGAAAACACGGGCTTCGCGTCGAGATCACGGTGTTATCACCGCGCAGCGGGCAGAACTGCGCTCCGCCTGGCGTGCTCGCGGGGACGCGTGGCGTCGGGTGGGGGCTGTGAACACCTCGCGCGGCGCCGCGCGAGCGCTCGCGGAGTTGCGCACGACCAGCCGCGAGAGACATGCTCTAAGGAGCATGTCTTCTGAGTCTCATTCGAGCTCGACGCGGACGAGGGTGATCAGGCGCCGGAGGGCGCGGGCGACGACGTCGGTGTCGGGGTGGCGGAGGATCGCGTAGCCCTCGCCCTCGTAGCTCTCGGCGCGCGGCTGGCCGACCTGGGGGAGCTTGACGTCGACAGCGAGCTCGCCGAGCTCCCGCTGGGCCTGGTCGAGGCCGTGGACGGCGGACACGCGGGCGCCGGGGCGGGCCTTGCCCTGGCCGCGGAAGAAGGCGACGCCGGCGGCGTAGCGGCGGGCGGGGGCCTCGAAGCGCTCGTGGACGACGAGCTCGGCCCAGCGGCGGTAGAAGTCGACGTCGTGGGCGTAGGAGTTGAGGCTGACGATCTGGGCGCCGGGCGGGCGGGCGCCGACCTCGGAGATCGCCACGGGGGGGAGGCCGGGGCGGTCGCGGAGGAACCACTCCATGTGGGAGATGCCGGTGCCCATGCCGAGCGCCTCGAGGGCCGCGAGGGCGTGCGGACGGACGAGGCGGGTCTCCTCGGTCTCCTCCTCGCGGGGGAGCAGGACGGTCCACTGGATCCACGGGTTCTCGAGGACGTGGAGCGGGCGGGGATCGTACTGGGTCGACGAGAACCACACGGGCTTGCCGCGGATCGTGACGGTCTCGAAGGAGCGCTCGGCGCCGGTGATGAACTCCTCGGCGACGGCGGGGTGGTCGGGAGAGGGCTGGAGGGCTGCGAGGGCCTGTTGGAGGGACTGGCCGTCGGTGACGCGGAAGGTGCCCTTGGCGGCGGCGGCGTCGGGCGGCTTGACGATCAGGGGGTAGCCGACGTCGCGGGCGAAGACCCAGGCCTCGGCGGCGGAGGTGAGGCGACGGTGGCGGGCGCAGGGGACGCCGGCCCGGTGGAGGGCGTCCTTCATGCGCGCCTTGTCGCGGAAGTTGCGAGAGGCGGCCTCGCCCATGCCGTCGATGCCGAGGCGGTCACGGACCTGGCCGAGCTGGACCTGGAGCTGCTCGAGGGTGCCGAGGAGACGGTCGACGCCGCCGAGCTCGCGGGCGACGGAGGTGACGGCGCCTTCGAGGTGGCGGACGTCGAGCGCGTCGGCGACGCGGTAGTGCGCGGCGAGGCGGGCGCGCAGGACG